>NZ_NCKP01000059.1:0-10960 GCF_002282795.1 Thiomonas sp. 13-64-67 | reverse complement strand
GTTCTATGACAAGCTCGCCGAAATCGCGGGCGAATACCTCAAAAAAGGCCGCCCGGTGTATGTGGAAGGCCGCCTGAAAACCCGCAAGTGGACCGACAAGGACGGCGTCGAGAAATACACCACCGAAATCATCGCCGAAGAAATGCAACTGCTCGGCGGACGTGAAGGCGGTGGAGGCGGCGGCGCAGACGACGAAGGCTACAGCCGCAACCGCGAGACCGACTCAGGCCGCGCCTCCAGCCGCCCCGCCCCCAGCCGCGCCCCCGCCGCGGCCGCCAGCAAACCGGCGAGCGACTTCAGCGATATGGACGACGACATTCCGTTCTAGATCAGAAAAAACAGTTTTTTTGTTGGTAAAAGCCCGCGCCCCCTTTGGAGCGCGGGCTTTTTTCTTTACCAACACTGAAATTTGTGATCTACTTCATCAAGGACTTAACTACTACAACGTGAAAAGGTGGGTTGATGGCACGATACATCGCCAAGCGCATTCGCTTTCGGAACGGGGAACGACTATCCGTTCTGACTGTTGCGTATGGGCTGCCGGTGCACGAGGCAACCCTCTACCTGGACTCGTTCCGAAGGAAAGGCCGGGCGGCGAACACCATTCATTTCGTTTGCTGCACGCTGGCCCTTCTCTATCGCGAACTGGATCGCGCGGGAATCAATCTGATGGATCGGCTTGGCGAGGGGCGATTCCTTGCCGCTCCAGATCTTGGGAGACTTGCTTCTCTCGCGCAACTGCGCATGGCGGACATGGACGACGAAGGCGCAGAGGAGATCAAGCCAAAGTCGAACGTGATCAGCATGGCCCGCATTTCGTTGCGGCTCAAGACTGAACAGAGTCAACGCATGCCAGTGGATGTTGGCACGCAAGCGTCACGACTGAGGTATATGGCGGACTTCCTGGCTTTTGTTGCCGGGTATGCCGCAGCGACTCTGCCGCCAGAAAAACGTACACGCCTGGAATATGAGAGTGCTCAAGCGCTGGAAGCATTCCGGGCGGAGGTTCCTAACGTTTCCAAGAGAGCGAAGCTCGACGCCCGCGTCGGACTCAGTTCAGAGGAGCAGGATCGGCTCGTCAGCATTGTGCATCCTGATTCCCCCAACAACCCCTGGTCGCGAGGCTTCGTTCGCAAGCGCAACTGGTTGATCGTCGTGCTGCTGCTGTCCACCGGCATGCGACGCGGCGAACTCCTCGGTTTGCAGATTAAAGACCTCAATCCGCGTGAACCGAAGCTCCGGATCATCCGCCGTGCAGACGCTGCCGAGGATTCTCGTACCGTGCAGCCCAACACGAAAACAAACGACAGAGAGATCGAACTGAAGCCTTCCATCTTGAAGGCGCTCTGGCAGCACATCAACGAAGACCGTCGATCTATTCGGGCTGCACGCAAGATCCCTCAGATCTTCGTGTCTGATGAGGGTGAGGCCCTGTCAGGGGCCTCCATCGATAAGTTGTTTGTTCAACTCCGCAATGCGTGCCCAGGCCTGCCTGTCTCCCTGACCAGCCACGTCATGCGCCACACCTGGAACGAGCGATTTTCTGAGCAGGCCGACGCGCTCGGCCTCTCTGATGTGGAAGAGCAGCAGGCCCGCAACCAGCAGCAGGGATGGAGCGAGAACTCCAAGTCGGCTGCCACGTATACCCGCCGACACACGGCCAAGAAGGGTAATGAAATCTCGCTGAAGCTGCAGGAACGACTCGATGAAAAACTACAACACGAAAACTGATGTGCCGTCTTCGGCCCTCACCATTCGGCTTCCAGAAACGGCTTTCACCCGAAGTGGAATCGCCTTCTGTCCGAACGACGATGTCTGGACCTGGACGGATGGACCGTTCCGTTTGGTGCTGGATTTTCGCAAGATTAAAGTGAACTCGCCGACCCTGATCGAAGGGTTGAAACACACCCTGCTGATCTTTGCAAAGGGGAGTTCAACAAACCATCTTGGCAACTTGTTTCAAGCCTTCACCCACTTCCTTGCGAACCGCAAAGAAACGACGCCCCTGACCGACATCACTGCCCAGGAGGTGTCCAACTATTCAGCCGGACTGAAGGCGCATGAGAAAGGGCGTCTCGGCACCCTGAATGTACTTCTTCAGAAGTGGGGCGCCCTCCGCCTGGACGGTGTGGAGCCCGAGTGCATCCGGTATCTCCGTGAACGGCGCAAGCCTGGAAATGAGAAGGGGGCGGCTGTACGCACCCGTAATCCGGTCGAGGGACCATTCAGTGAAGCCGAATACACCGCACTTTATAAGGCCGTGGACGCTGCCTACGGCGCAGGGGAACTGGCTCTCTGGTTTGTCATTTTGACGCGTCTACTCTTTGCCTGTGGTGGTCGCATCTCCCAGTACGCATCCTTGAAGGTGAAGGACTTTCGTGCCGACGGTTCAGCTTTTGCTCTGGGCCTCCCCCAGGTCAAGACGCGAGAAGCACACGCTCGCATGTCGTTCAAAGTGTTCGACCTTAGCCCCCAGACGGGTCGACTTCTCACGGAATACATCGGCAGGCTGAAGGCTGAAGGTCACGACGCAGATGCGGCGCTCTTTCCTGAAGCCGAAGTGATGATGAAGGGATCGCAGAAGACACTCCGCCCCGAGGGCGACATGTACTTTGGCCATTGCACGAGTCAGGCACTCTCGAGGGTGTTCAGTACAGCCATCGGTTCTATCGCCCCACCCAGCGATCGCCTTGACTTTGAACCCATTCCTGTGAACCCAAGGCGGTTCAGATACACCTTTGGCACCCGACTCGCCGAAGAGGGCGCGAGCAAGATCGTGATTGCCGATCGCCTCGGGCATACTGACCTCCAAAACGTCGACGTCTACTTCGAGGCGTCGCCCAAGATCATCGAGAACATCGACAATGCCATGGATGCCCAACTCGCGCCTCTCGCGAATGCGTTCCGCGGCCGGCTGGTCGAGGACGAAGAACACTCGACGCACAAAGGTGCGCCCGGCAGCCGGATCATCGATTTCCGCGTATCCAAGAACCCTGTAGGAAGCTGCGGCGGCAAGGGACAAGGCTGCGAGTTCAATAAGCCCGTGGCTTGCTACACCTGCTTCAAGTTCGAGCCATGGCTTGACGCACCGCACGAAAAGATTCTCCAGCGACTGACGAAAGAACGCTCGGGTTTTTCCAATGACGACCGTATGTCGGCAGTGAACGACGATGCGATCCTCGCTGTGCGGCAGGTGATGGCCGAGTGCGCCCAAGTGTATGAACAGCGCAAATCGGAGGCATCCGCATGAGCGCGTCCATCCTTCAGTTCACCCCTCGTTCCGAGCTTGGGCCCCAGGAGAATCTGGCTGCGTTTGTCGCGTTGTGCAAGCAATCCGAGGTTCTGAACGCGCGGGGTCAGTTTGAATCCGACGTCTGGGACATCGGACACCAGAAAGGGAAGAACGGACTCCTCAGAGCAGTGTTCAGCACGCTGGAGGCCTCCCAAAGCGCCTCGCCAATCCCCGCATTCCCGGCTCTGTTCATGGACTTCGCCAAAGCCACTATGGTCTATCTGCAGGACAGACGGCCCGTAGTGTCGGTCGGCCCGCGGGTCACGGCGCTTCGATGCCTGGAAGCTGCCTTGCGCGAATGGAGTAAGGGCTCTCGACCGACTGCGGTCAACGTCGAAATCCTGGACACGGCCGTCGAACTGGCGCGGAATCGCCTGTCTCCCGACGTCGCCTACAGGGTGGCAGGACAGTTGGAACTGATCGCCGACTCAATGCATTCCCATGGGTTCATCGTGCTGCGGCAACCTTGGAGGCACGGCATGAAGAAGCCCAACGCCCTGGGCTCCAGGATCTCCAAGGAATCTCTACAGGCTCGCCAGGACAAGTTGCCATCCGCCGCCGCGCTGCGAGCGCTGGCCGGCATCTTCCGGGATGCGGTGAGACCCATGGACATTCTGGTTTCCAGCTACACAGCTCTGATGCTGTGTGCGCCGGAACGCATCAACGAGGTGCTTCGTGTCAGGCGCGACTGCCTGGTTGAGGGCGAGGGCAGGTTCACTGGGAAATTGGGACTGCGATGGTCAGGATCCAAGGGTGCTGACGACACCACGAAATGGCTGCCGACACAGATGATTTCGCTGGCGCGAGAAGCGCTCTCGAACCTCCTCAAGGTCACGGGGCCAGCCAACGAGATCGCTGCTTGGTATACCGCCTATCCAGACACCCTGTTCATTCACGAGGGCGCATCTCACCTCCGCGGCCAGGAGGTGCTTTCGCTAGCGGATCTGGCGCTGCTCCTCTGGGGTGATGAGCGTGCCACCAACTCCGCCAACACCTGGGCTCAGAAGACAAATCACCTTTCTCCAGTGGCTCTCGGCGGGCGGCACATCGGGTATCGATTTGATGAAGTGCAGCGTGCCGTGTTGACCATGCTTCCACCTACCTTTCCCTATGTGCCAGGCGCTCCAGATCTGCTATGCAAAGACGCCTTGGCCGTCATTCGGGCCAACGAGAACCACGAGACCAGGGCAACCTACCTATGCATGTTCGGTTGCGCCGACTATCAGGTGCTCACCAATGCGCTCGGGGGCCGCGAGAGCCGCAAGTCGATTTTTGCGCGCTTTGACTACCTGGAGGACGACGGGACACCGATCGCCCTTCGCAGCCACAGCCTGCGACACTACCTGAACATGTTGGCTCAGATGGGGGGTCTCAGCAGTACCGAAATTGCGATCTTTTCGGGTCGCAAGGACGTACGGCAGAACCGCGCCTACGACCACCGGACGTCCGACGAAGTGCAGGCCCCCATAAGCATGGCGTTGAAGGCCGGCTTCACTGGTGATCTCGTTGTCGCCGGCTCGCGCAACCTGATTTCCCGCAACGAGTTTCTCGGCATGGGCGTGGTGGCAGCGCACACGACGGAGTATGGCTGGTGCGCGCACAACTTCGCCAGCGAGCCGTGCCAGATGTACCGGGACTGCATCAACTGCGAGGAGCAGGAATGCATCAAGGGCGAAAGCCACAAGGAGGCCAACCTTCGATCACTGGAGGAAGAAACCGAATACCTCCTGCAGCAGGCCAAGGAGGCCTTGAGCGACGAGGAGTACGGCGCCGACAACTGGGTAAAACATCAGACCAAGACGTTGGAGCGTGTCAAGGGGATGCTCGCCATCTTGACCGACCCGTCGGTCCCGGCAGGAACCCGGATTCGCCTTGATTTGGCCAACGCCCCACTCATTACCGCGGACAATTTGCAGCCGATCAATCTGATCAAGCGCCTCGAAACTGCGGTAGAAACGGAACCGTCTTGAAGAAGCCACGCGCCCCCGATCTGACCGAAGAACGCATCCAGGCGGTGATTGACACCCTGGATGACTGGAAGGGCAAGCTCACCTGGGATCTCCTTCTCAAGAAGGTGGAGGAGAAGACCGGCATTGCCTACTCCCGCTTCACCTTCGCCGAGTATCCGAAGATCGCCAACGCCTTCGCCCTGCGAAAGAAGGCGCTCAGCGGCACTTGGAAGATCGACGCCAAATCTCCGCGGGACGAGCAGGTTCGGGCAGCGCTGGAGCAAGTCGCACGCTACAGAGCAAAGGTTGATCGCCTTGAACAGGAGAACCAACTGCTGCTCGAGCAATTCGTCACCTGGGCGACCAACGCCGAGCGCAAAGGAGTGACGATGGCGATGCTTAATGCGCCGCTTCCCAAGCCCAATCGGGATCGAAGCAAAGGGGTGGAGTGATGGCTAGCGGGCAACAACTAGCCGAAGAAAACGTCCACAAGTTCTTGATCTGGATGGCCTCCAAGACGGACAGCGACTTTCGGAGTATGGTCATGCGAGGTGTGCTTTCGCGCACCGAGATTGCGACCGAGTGCGGATTTGCGAAGTCGGCACTGACCCAGAATCCGCGAATTCGCAGAGCGCTCGCCGATCTAGAGTCGACGCTACGGGAGCGGGGCGTGCTACCACCTGTCGTGTCCGTCGCGGAGGACAAGCCCGGAACTCTGCCGTTGCGACAGCCTGACCCCGAACGCAATGCAATGGAAGCCGCGCGCCTATCCCGCCTAGAACAGGAAAACGCCAGTCTGAAGGCCGAGAACACCGAACTCAAACGACTGCTGGCGCGCTACACGGTGCTACAGGACGCCCTGGCCGAAACTGGAAGGTTGCCCAGGTGACCAGTTCCACCTCCATAACGATTCGCGTTACGAAGGTTCGGTCCCAGGATCCTCACGGCTTTGGCGGCGCCATCTTCACCGGCATTCCCATCGACGCTGCGGGCGTTGTGTTGAACGCCTGTGCCTACGTGGTCGTGAAGGCATGTCGGTCTGCTATTGGGGCAACGCGGGTCGAGCGAGGCCAGTGGTGGATCGTGGACGGACCGGTAGCTGAGAGACGAACCGTCGTCCAAGGCTTCGAACTGATCGAGCAGCAAGTCGAGGCCGAAGTGGCCCAACTGACCCTTCCGTCCGGCGAGCACATCGTGAATTTCCTTGCTGAGAACCCGGCGTTCGAACACGTTGGTCCGGTCAAGGCTCGGCGGCTATGGGAACGGTACCGCGAAAGGCTGTATGACCTGCTGGACGCCGGAGACGCCGCAGCGATCGGTGCCGTGCTGACCGGGGACGTCGCACAGCGATTGGTCGACGCCTGGGCCAAGCAGGGCCAGTCCCGGACGCTTCAATGGCTGCAATCGCAGAGTTTTGACCCTGGCATCGGCCGGAAGGTGCTGGCCTTCTTCGGCGAAGAGGCGCAGGCCCGCATCGAAGAAGACCCGTATCGACTGCTCTCTTTCTCCGGCAAATGGGCGGACGTTGACCGGCTGGCCAGTGAGAAGTTCGGCGTGAATCCCACCGACCAACGCCGTCTGCGTGGCGCGGTGGAGGAGGCCTGCTATCGCGTGTTCGCCGATGGCCACACCGCCATGCTTTCATCGGACGTCATGGCCCGCGTGGTCCCGCTCCTAGGCCGACCGCCTGCCGACATGCGCTGGCGAGATCTGCTGGCTACGGCACTGTCGGAGGGATTAAGCAACGGGAGCTTCGTACAGACGCATCATGGGCTGCAGCCGCTAGGCGCACTGGTGATGGAACGCCAAGTTGCTGCTGCGATCAAAATGCGACTCGGCGGTACCAGCCAGGCCCTGGCCACCCCTGCAGAAATAGAGGAGGTTATTGCCGGCGTCCAGCAGGACGAGGGTTTCGAGCTCAACGCAGAGCAGAGCAATGCGCTGCACCTTGTGGCCGAGCATGCGTTTGCCTGCATCACCGGCGGCGCAGGCGTGGGCAAGACGACCGTTCTGAAGTCGCTTTACCGCCTCTACGAGAAGGCTGGTGTTCGGGTGCTGCAGGTGGCGCTCGCGGGCCGTGCGGCCAAGCGGATGCAGGAGGCCACTAACCACCCCGCGCTGACCATCGCGAGCTTCCTCAATGGGCTGAATCCCCGGACTTTCGAGGGACCGACGGTGCTCGTCATCGACGAAGCGAGCATGGTGGACATCATTTCCATGAGCCGGATCTGCGAAGCACTGCCGGCGCACGTGCGCCTCGTGCTCGTCGGCGACCCCCACCAACTGATGCCGGTAGGGCCCGGCCTTGTCCTGCATTGTGTTCAGAACATACCGTCAATCCCGGTCGCTGAACTCAAGACGGTGAAGCGCTACGGCGGGGAGATCGCGCGTGTGGCCTCAGCCATTCGCGCCGGTCAATGGCCTGGAATCTCGGCAGACGAAGCTGCCTCGGTCGCTTTCATCCCGTGCGATGAGCTGTTGCTTGCAGAGAAGGTGGTCGAGTTGTACGCCCTGGATCCCGAAAACAGCCAGATTCTGTCGCCGCTGAGAAACGGACCGGCCGGCACGAAGAGCCTTAACCATCTGTGCCAAGCACGCTTTACCAACGAACAGCCGCCCGTTACCTGCTGGAACGTCGAGCTCGAGACGCCAGAGTTGTCTGGGCTCAATCTCGACGATGCTGTGCTGTGCACCCGCAACCTGTGGGAGAAGGGGTTGCAGAACGGCTCCCTCGGCCGGGTGGTGGAGGTCGCGCCGACAGCAACGGCCCCACCCGAGGAGGAATCCGTACAGGAGCTGGCTTGGGTGGAGTGGGACGACAGCATCCGCCGTCCGATCACGTCCGACATGCTCGACGACATTGAACTGGGCTACGCCATCACGGTGCACAAGGCCCAGGGGTCTCAATGGCCGCGGGTAATCATTCCCGTGTCGGCGTCGAAGCTGCTGGATCGGACTCTGCTGTACACCGCCGTCACGCGCGCCCAAGTTCAAGTGATCCTTGTCGGCGATGCTAAGACGGCTCGGCGGGCAGTCCAGGCCCCGCCCAAAGCTCAAGGGCGCAACGTGGCGTTAGATCTAGCTTTGCAGCGAGGTGGTTGGCCGGGTTCGGACGTCTCCGGCTGAACAGCGAACCGATAGGCGACTGCGGGCAGTTACAGAAAATGCAGAGTTGTCCACGGCGGCGGCGTCGCTTGCGACGAACGCAAGCCGCGGTGGACAACTCGGGGCAAACCGGTGAGTTCCAACTTATGCGGCCAGATTTTCTGGCAGAAGCGCACAATCGTGCCACTACAAGAAACCCCAAGAAATGCGCGCTAACTGATTGATCACATTGAACGATCGCTCGCTTTTACGTCCGGAACCGTTGAACTCGGGTGCGCCTGATGGCGCCCTAATTCGTCACCCCTTACCGCATCTCGGGAAAGCGCGGCAAGAACGATGCTGCGGACGCCGCCTGTTGCCCTTGGCCTCGCGCACGATGATGGCGCGGCGATCAAAGTCGACGTCCTTGACGCGCAGGCGCAGCCCCTCCATCAAGCGCATGCCCGTGCCGTGCAGCAGCTTCGCCAGCAAGGCCATGTCGCTGTCCAAAAACGGAACAGCGCCGCAACCTCGTCCTGGGTCAGCGCACTGGGAATGCGGCGCTTCTGCGCCGGGCGGTTCACGCCATTGAGCCAAGGCAGATTCACCCCATCACTTCGCGGTACAAAAACAGCAAGGCGCTGAGCGCCTGGTTATGCGTGGACGCCGACACATGGCGTTCAGTGGCCAGCATGGTCAAGAAGGCTTCCGCCTCGGGTGCACCCATGTCGCGCGGATGCCGCATGACCCCGCTCTGCCCGTGCCAGCGAATGAAAAGCGCACCTAATGCACGTAAGCCCTCTCGGTACTGAGGCTATAGTCCAGATGCCGGATGCGCTCGCGAAACTGATCGAGCAGGCGGACCGAGCGCAGGACAGGTATGCCGGGTTTCATGGTTCATTTATATCTGTGTTTATGCGCAGTCTGTCTATAAGCCAGTCTGCAAGCCACTTGGCGAGGAAAGCGATGACCATAATATCCCGTACGGGCCAGTTTATTTTGCAGGAATTGCGGTATACATTACGTTAGGAATCACGAAATGCGAACACCGCTGAACGGTTGGCGACGCCTCGGCATCGTAATAGCGATGCTGTGGCTTATCGCGGTCATATCTATTGCGCTTATCGAGTACTCATCAAAGTCCGAAGGCTTCTTTGTTTTTCAAAATTTGCCAGTCGGCCTTACCTTTGAAGGCAACAAGATAAAACTGCCTGACGGCAAAATCATTGTCATATCCGAAGAGGATGAGTTTAAGTTGCGTTACGAGCAGGAGAAGGCGGGGAAACCGATTCTCCCTTGGGAAATTGATTGGGCAAGGCTGACCTCAGTGCCCAAAGTCCCGGAGATTCGTTGGTTTCGTCTTGTTTTGTTACTCTTGGCTCCATTTGTTTCATGGCTATTTATCGAAGCAGCAGTCCTCATAGCAGCATGGGTTCGTCGTGGTTTCGCGAGTAACCAACGTGATTCCTAACCCTGCGCTCGACCTCGCTACCTTCGGTCGCTGGACGCTGCGCGATGAAGCCGCGCAGCGCCGGTCAGCTCCACGTTGGGGCTCATAACACAATGCCACTTCCGCCACCACCACCGAACTGGGAAGCAAACGAGATATCGAAGTTCTTCGATGCGGCGCGTACCAATGAATTTGCGACGTTTGCAAATAAAACAGGGGAAGTCGCACGTCTGTCCGAAATTGATCTTGGGTACCGGAAAGCAATCGATGGGGTCAATCATTCCCCAGACTGGTTTGCCGGCTTCTTCTTACTTCGGGCGCATTCAAATTATCTGGCCGCCTGCCGCCTTTCTTGGAGCGCTCAAATTCCTGAGAGTTACGCCCTTCTTCGGTCTTGCTTGGAAAACGCACTCTATGGGCTTTATCTAGCAAAGCACCCTGAGTCTCGCGAGACTTGGCTGCGACGTCAAGATGACGCGGCAGCGAAGCGGAAAGTTAAAGATGAATTCAAAATCGGAACAATGCTAAATCTTGCTGCTGCGGTGGATGCAACGGAAGGTGCTGTAGCGAAACTCCTTTACGAGCAAACCATTGACTCAGGCGCGCACCCAAATGAACTGGCCCTTATGCAGACACTACAGATCAACAAGAGCGCCGATCGCATTGCGTTCAAGAGCAACTACCTTGACAAAGATTCAGGCGCACTGAGCGCTGCACTTAAGACCACGGCTCAAGTGGGCGTTTGCGCTCTGTCGTTGTTTCGGGTGATCTATCCCGGGCGCTTTAACATCATGGGCGTGACTGATTTGCTTCGTCGTGTGAAGGTGGGCCTATGAGCCCCAACCCGGCAGTCGAGCGGTCCTGCGCAAAAAGCCGCGCAAGCCTCTCACTTCGTTAGGCCTCAATCATGATTACTGCTCAAGCACTAAACACGATCGGCCTCGCACTTGGCATGCTTGGTGTTGCTCTCATCTTTGTCTGGGGTCCGCCGCAGCCGCAACTAGAGGAAGGCGTTGGTATCGGGCTGGAAGACGGCACCCCTTTGGGTAACGGCTTAACTGTGGCACAACACGATGCACTAGTTCGGCGCACCTGAGTTCGACAGTTCGAAGCCGTTGCGCAGCCACAAACAATCGCCGGGGTCCTATGAATCAATCACTTGCAAGCGCTCGGAAGGGCGTTTTC
>NZ_NCKP01000058.1:12031-23091 GCF_002282795.1 Thiomonas sp. 13-64-67 | reverse complement strand
TGGCCGCCGAAATGGCGCGGCTGGCGGCGCAGATTCTGGATGAATACGCGCAAGTGCAGAAAAAACTCGCCGCGTTCAAGAACCAACCCGCGCTGCACGCCGACATCCGCGCTCAGCTACAGGCTTTGTTGCCCCCGCGTTTCATCGCCGAAACGCCGCCCGCGCAAATCGCGCACTTTCCCCGCTATCTGCAGGCCATCGGGCGGCGGCTGGATAAATTTCGCACCGATCCGGCCCGCGATGCGCAACTCGGCACCCAGCTCGCCCCTTGGCTCACCCGCTGGCAGCGCGAGGCGGCGAGCTATCACGGGCTCTTGCCGCCACGCCTGCAAGAGCTGCGCTGGCTGCTCGAAGAACTGCGGGTGTCGCTGTTCGCCCAAGAACTGCGCACGCCCATGCCGGTATCGCTCAAGCGTCTGGAAAAAATCTGGGCGCAGTGGCAGGGCTGATCCAGACTGTCCATTAGGCGGGGCTTTGCCCCTACACGGGCGCCAATCCATCCCCAACCCGCCGCGCCATCATCCCGTGTCCTAATGAACAATCTGGGCTGATCCGGGAATACCCTCGACAATGTATAGATACTTCTTGATACATCTCAAGGCGAGGTGAGGGCGCAGTTTCTAGCATGGTCATCATGTCGAGTTCCATCCTTCCCCTGTCCGGCGCCCCCAATCAGATGCCGAAGCTCCCTGCTGAAGCGACCGGCTGCTATCACTGCAGCCTGCCTCTGGGCGACGCGCCGGTGCGCATGGAATTGGACGGGCAGTGGCGCAGCTTTTGTTGCCAGGGCTGCGCGGCGGCCGCCGAGATCATTGTGCAGGGCGGGTTGTGCGCTTATTACGACCGCCGCACCGCGGGCGAAGGCGCGCTGGCCGCGCTGCCGCGCGAAGAGATCGACAAACTCCATCAACAGTGGATGGCGCTGGCCGACCCGGCGTTTCTCTCTGCCTATGCCACGTCGCTGGGCGAGGGCCGGTGGAGCACTCAGATTGCGGTCGATGGCATTCATTGCGGCGCCTGCGTCTGGCTGATCGAGCAGCGGCTGCGGGCCATTCCGGGCGTGCTCGCCGCCACGGTGAACTACTCCACCCGCCGCGTGGCGTTGCAGTGGGACGCCAACACCGTACAACTGGCGCAGGTGTTTCAGGCGCTGGCCGAGGTGGGTTATCGCCCGCTGCCCAACGCGCGTCACCAAAGCGAGCTCAACCACCGCCGCGCCCGTCGTCTGGCCATTTTGCGCACCCTCGTGGCCTGGCTGGCGATGATGCAGGTGATGATGTTCGCCTGGCCGGGCTACCTCGATGCCGAGGGGCTCAACGCGGCGGAGCAGGGCATTTTCCAATGGGGCAGCCTGGCGCTTACCTTGCCCGCCTTGCTGTTTTCCGGCTGGCCTTTCCTCATGGGGGCGCTGCGCGACGTGCGCAACCGTCGCCTGGGGATGGACGTGCCCGTCACTCTCGGTCTGTGGAGCGCGTTTGCCGCCAGTGTGTGGAGCGTGCTGCACGGCCAGAGCCATGTGTATTTCGATTCGGTGGTGATGTTTCTTGCTCTGTTGCTCACCGCGCGCCTGATTGAAGACGGCCTGCGTCAGCGCAGCCTGAACGCGGCCGAAGAACTGATGGAACAACTGCCCGCCGCCGTGCGGGTGCGAGCCAGCGGCGAAGAAGATTGGCGCAGTGTGGCCATCACCCAGGTGCGTGCGGGCGATGAGGTGGAGTTGCCCAGCGGCAGCGCAGCCGCGGTGGACGGTGTGGTGATCTCGGGCGCGTCATTGGTGGACGAAGCCCTGCTCAACGGCGAGAGCCATGCCGTGCCCAAACAGGCGGGCGACGCCATTCTGGCGGGCAGCATGAACCGGCAATCGCCGCTGATCGTGCGGGCCACGCAAACCGGCGCGGGCACGCGCATCGCGCAGATGGTCGAGCTGATGCAGCATGCGCTGGCCAGCAAGCCGCGCTCGGCCCAGTTGGCCGACATCGCCGCGCAATGGTTCACGCTGGGTTTGCTGGCGGTGGCTGCGCTTACCGTGCTGCTGTGGTGGTGGCTCGATCCGGCGCGCATCGTGCCGACACTGGTGGCCGTGCTGGTGGTGAGCTGCCCCTGTGCCTTGTCGCTGGCGGTGCCTGCAGCGCTGGCGGCGTCCACCGCGCAACTCTCGCGGCACGGCGTGCTGCTCGCACGCGGGCACGCGCTCGACCGTGCGCCGCAGGTCGATCTCTGGTTGTTCGACAAGACCGGCACGCTGACCACGGCCGAACCCGTTGTCTCGGCCGTGCGCCTGCTCGATCCGTCCTACAGCCGTGAGCAGGTGCTGGCGCTGGCGCGCGCGCTGGAGCAGGGTGTGCAGCATCCGCTCGCACGGGCGTTCATGGCGTCTGCCGCGCAAGGCGACGCCGTAGAAACGGTGCAGGATTTGCGCGCTGTGCCGCATGGCGGCATGCAGGGCGTGTGGCAGGGGCAGACGCTGCGGCTGGGGCATGCGGCCTTCTCGGGTGTGGCGCAAGCGCAGCCACCCGAAGTCAGCGATATTCCGCTCACCCGTCTTGGCCTGAGCCTCGATGGGCGTGCGCTGGCCGTGTTCGACATCGCCGAAACGCTGCGCCCCGGCGCGCAGGAGGCCTTGCAGTCGCTGCAAGCCGCTGGCGCCGAGGTTGCGGTGTTGTCGGGCGATGCGGTACGTACCGTTCAGGCCTGGGCCGCGTGGCTCGGCGTGGCGCGCGCCGAGGGCGGCCTGAGCCCGGAGGACAAGCTCGAACGCGTGCGCCAATGGCGCGCGCAGGGGCGGGTGGTGGCGATGGTGGGTGACGGGGTGAACGATGCCCCGGTGCTGGCGGCAGCCGATCTCTCGGTGAGCTTTGCCGGCGCCGCGCCGATTGCCCGGGCCGGGGCTGATGTCATCTTGCATCACCCGGACATGCGCGCCTTGCCGCGGCTGGTCGCCACCGGACGGCGCACGGTGGGCGTGATGCGGCAGAACCTGATCTGGGCCGTGGTCTACAACCTGCTGGCGATTCCGCTGGCGGTGGCGGGCTTCATCACCCCGGTCTGGGCGGCGGTTGGCATGAGTACCTCCTCGCTGCTGGTGGTGCTCAATGCAGCCCGCCTGGCGCGCCGCGATCGTGTTGCGCCCACTCTTTGAAAGCGCGCCATGGAAGGCTCTCTGCTCATTCTCATCCCCATCAGTGTGCTGCTGGTGCTGCTCATCGTGGGTGTGCTGTGGTGGGCGGCGCGCAGCGGTCAGTTCGACGATTTGGAAGGTCCGGCCCACGCCATTCTGATGGACGACGATAAACCCAAACCTGAGTCGCTACCCGACAAAGACGCCGACAAGTCTGCCGACGCTGAAGGGCCGCAACAACGGACTTGATCTGCACATTGCGGCAAGGTGTCGCATTGACAGCGCAGCGACCCCGGCCACTTCCTAGTGCTTACCCTTACGAAATGAAATGTGTTGATACATGTCAATTCAGTGTGTCCATAAGTAAATGACCATACTCTACATTACGGTTCGTTACTTCTTATCAACAGGTGGAGCAGATGAGCGATCTGACGCTTAAACAGACTTACAACTACGCGCTGGTGCGCAAATTCACCGTCATGACTCTGGTTTGGGCCGTGGTGGGCATGCTGGTTGGCGTGTTCATTGCGGTGCAACTGGTCTTTCCCGACATGACCTACGGCATGGAGTGGCTGAGCTGGGGGCGTTTGCGTCCGCTGCACACCAATGCGGTGATTTTCGGTTTTGGCGGTACGGCGCTGTTCGCGACCTCTTACTACATCGTGCAGCGCACTTGTCAGGTGCCGCTGTTCGCGCCCAAGCTGGCTGAGTTCACCTTCTGGGGGTGGACGGCGGTCATCGTGCTTTGCGCCATCACCTATCCGCTGGGCATCACCAGCGGCAAGGAATACGCCGAGCAGGAATGGCCGATCAGCCTGCTGATCGTCGTGACTTGGGTGGCGTATGCCGTGGTGTTTTTCGGCACCATCATGAAGCGCAAGACGCCGCACATCTATGTGGCGAATTGGTTCTTCGGCGCCTACATCATCACCATTGCGCTGCTCTACATCGTCAACAACATCAAGCTGCCCATCAGCCTGCTGTCGTGGAAGAGCTACTCGGTGTACGGCGGTGCGCAGGACGCGATGATCCAGTGGTGGTACGGCCACAACGCCGTGGGCTTTTTCCTCACCACCTCCTTCCTGGGCATGATGTATTACTTCATCCCCAAGCAGGCCGAGCGCCCGATCTATTCGTACCGTCTGTCCATCGTGCACTTTTGGGCGCTGATCTTCACTTATATGTGGGCCGGCCCGCACCACCTGCTCTACACCGCGCTGCCCGACTGGACGCAGTCGCTGGGGATGGTGTTCTCGCTCATCCTGTTGGCGCCGAGCTGGGGTGGCATGATCAACGGCATGATGACCCTGTCGGGCGCCTGGTACAAGCTGCGCGAAGATCCCATCCTCAAGTTCCTGATCACCGCGCTGTCGTTCTACGGCATGTCCACCTTTGAAGGGCCGATGCTCTCCGTCAAGACGGTGAGCGCGCTGGGTCACTACACCGACTGGATCATCGGCCATGTGCATTCCGGCGCCATGGGCTGGGTGGGCATGATCACCATGGGCAGCCTGTACTACCTGATTCCGCGCCTGTGGGGTCAGGCTCAGATGTGGAGCAAGCGCCTCATCGAAGTCCACTTCTGGACGGCGACCATCGGCGTGGTGCTCTACATCGCCTCGCTGTGGGTGGCTGGTGTGACCGAAGGGCTGATGTGGCGCGCCATGCAGGCTGACGGTTCGCTGACCTACAGCTTCATCGAGAGCGTCAAGGCGGTCATTCCCCTCTACGTCATTCGCGCCATCGGCGGCTCGATCTATCTCTTCGGCATGTGCCTGATGGTCTACAACGCCTATCGAACCATCCGCCAGGGCAAGCCCGTCGACGCCCCGGTGCCCGCACTGAGCGCGGCCCACGCCTGATCACGATTCGGAGATATTCATGGCAACTTTTAATCACGAGACCATCGAGAAGAACGTGGGTCTGATGATCGTGCTGGTGGCAATCGTCGTCAGTATCGCCGGGCTGGTTCAGCTCGTGCCCCTGTTCTTCGACAAGAGCACGACCCAGCCCATTCCCGGCGTCAAGCCCTATACCGCCTTGCAGCTCGAAGGTCGCGACGTGTATCTGGCCGAGGGCTGCTACCTCTGTCACTCACAGATGATCCGCCCGCTGCGCGCCGAGGTCGAGCGCTACGGCCACTACTCGGTGGCAGGTGAGTCGGTTTACGACCATCCCTTCCAGTGGGGCAGCAAGCGTACCGGCCCCGATCTGGCCCGCGTCGGCGGCAAGTATTCCGACGAGTGGCAGCGCCTGCATCTGCGTCAACCGCGCGATCTGGTGCCCGAAAGCATCATGCCGGCTTACACCTGGCTGCAGCACCAGCCTGCCGAGGCCAATCAGATCCAGGCCAAGATGCGCGCCATGAAAACTCTGGGCGTGCCTTACACCGAAGCCGAGATCGCTGCGGCGCCGCAAGAGCTCGAAGGCAAGACCAAGGAAGACGCGCTGATCGCCTACCTGCAGGGTTTGGGCACGGCGCTGAGCAACTACAAGTCCAAGGCCAACTACATCAACTACTGAGGAAGCGCCATGTCCTTCGGCTCGATCGTTCTCGTTCTCTCCATGGTGGTCTTCGCCGGCATCGTGTGGTGGGCGTTTTCGCCCCGGTTCAAAAAGACGCATGAAAAGGACGGAATGATCCCTTTCCTCGATTCCAAGAATCACCCGCCCGAGTCTTTCGACAAGGGCGATGAGTCCAAGACCTCCGACAAGACCAAATCATGAACCAGTTCTATTCCCCCGGGTGGGCCTTCTGGATCGGCGGCGTCACCATTGTTTCCATCGTTGCCCTGTTCCTTTTTCTGCGCGGTACAGCACGGCAAACCGTGTTTCGCGACAAGGCGGGCAATCCCATCGCCACGACCGGCCATGTCTGGGACGGTGATCTGCAGGAGTTCAACAACCCCTTGCCGCGCTGGTGGATGGGGCTGTTCATCCTGACGCTCATTTTTGCAGTGATCTACCTGTCGCTCTACGGCGGCCTGGCGTTTTACAAGGGCATCCTCGGGTATTCCAGCGACAAGATGTACCAGCAGGAATCGGCCGCGTTCGATGCGCGCATTGAGCCCCTGTATGCGGCCTACATGAAAACGCCGATTCCCGAACTTGCCGCCAATCCCACGGCCATGGCCACTGGTCAGCGCATGTTTCTGACCTATTGCTCCCAGTGTCATGGATCAGACGCGGGGGGCACCAAGGGCTTTCCCAACCTGACCGTCCACAACGCCAATGCCTGGCTGTACGGCAACAGCCCCGAGGTTTTGGTGGAAACCATTACCAACGGCCGCTTGGGCATGATGCCGCCGATGGAGGCCGCGGTTGGCGGCAAACCCGGCGTGCTCGCCGTGGCTAATTATGTGCGCAGCCTCAGCGGTATGAAGCACGACGCTCAACTGGCGGCTCAGGGCAAGCCCTTGTTCGCCACGGCCTGCGCGGCTTGCCACGGCGCCGACGGCACAGGCAACAAGGCTCTGGGCGCCCCCGATCTGGCCGACCCCAAGCGGCAGTGGCTGTTCGGGTCGAGCATCGAAACCATTTCGCACACCATTGAGAAGGGTCGTGCCGGCCAGATGCCTGCGCAGAAAGACTTTCTCTCGCCCGAAAAGATTCACTTACTTGCGGCCTACGTTTACAGCATCAGTCATGGTGCGCAAGCGGCGAAGTAAGTCCAGTCCTCGATTCTTTTCATTCTCTGACCCACATCGGGGCGCAAGATCAAATGCGCCCCGATGCCGCTTGAGTCAGTCCCGTATTTTTCAGCCCGGAACGTGCGATGAACGCCAAGGCGCCAGAACCCAGCGACGACGATATTTCAGCCTCTGAAGAGTGGCTGTACGAGGTTCGCAAAAAAATCTACTCCCGCTCCGTCACCGGTTGGTTCAATAACTGGCGGGTGTTCATGGTGGTGTTCACCCAGGCGCTGTTCTACGGCTTGCCCTGGTTGCAGTGGGATGGCCGTCAGGCCGTGCTGCTCGATCTGTCCACCCGGAAGTTCTACTTTTTCGGCATGATTCTCTGGCCGCAGGACGTAATTTTCCTCGCTCTGCTGCTGATCATCTCGGCCTACGGTTTGTTTTTGTTCACGGCCATCGCTGGGCGACTGTTTTGCGGCTATGCCTGCCCGCAAACGGTGTACACCGAAATTTTCATGTGGATCGAGCGTAAGGTCGAGGGCGACCGGCTGGCACGCATCCGCCTCGACGGCTCCGATTGGAATGCCCGCAAGATCGGCAAAAAAGCGCTCAAACACGGGTTGTGGATTGCAGTGGCCTTGTGGACGGGCTTCACCTTCGTGGGCTACTTCACGCCCATTCTGACCTTGGCCGGTCAGGTCATCAGCGCAAACCTAGGCCCCTGGCAGACGTTCTGGATTTTGTTCTATGGCTTCGCCACCTATGGCAACGCCGGGTTTATGCGCGAGCAGGTCTGCAAGTACATGTGCCCTTATGCCCGCTTTCAGTCGGTGATGATCGACAAGGACACGCTCATCGTCACTTACGACACCGAACGGGGCGAGCCGCGCGGCAAACGGGGCAAACATGTCGACCCGCGCGCGCAAGGCAAGGGCGATTGCGTGGACTGCAGCATCTGCGTGCAAGTCTGCCCGACGGGCATCGATATCCGCGATGGCCTGCAATACATGTGCATCGGCTGCGGCGCCTGTGTCGATGCCTGCGATCAGGTCATGGACAAGGTGGGTTATCCGCGCGGGCTGATTCGCTACTCCAGCGAAAACGCCATGAAGAACAAGTGGAGCAAGCGCCAGCAATGGGCGCATCTACTGCGACCGCGCATTCTCATTTACTCGGCGTTGCTGCTCATCATGGTGGGGCTGTTTGTCGGCGGGCTGGCCACGCGCGACCCCTTGAAGATGAATGTGATGCGTGATCGCGGCGTGCTGTCGCGCGAGATTCCCGGTGGTCTGGTCGAGAACGTCTATCAGATCCAGCTGATGAACACTACGGAAAAAGCGCGAAAGATTCGCGTCGAGGTCAAGGGACTGGAGGGCGTGGCGGTGCATGATCGAAATACCTACGAGTTGCCCGCGTCGACCAATATTCTCGAGCCGCTGGAAGTGACTATTCCGGTCGACAATGCGAAGAAGGGGGTTTACAAAATCGAGATCATTGCCACATCGGAAGGCGAAAAGCCGATCTCTGCGTCGAGCAAGACCACCTTCATCGTCCCTTGAACACCCGAACCGCAGGAGAAGTTTCCATGCAAACCGCCGCTTCCCGCCCCTGGTACCGTGAGCCATGGCCCTGGTTTTTGATCGCGCTTCCCCTGATCGCGGTTTTGGCCAGTGTCTACACCATCTATCTGGCCAGCCGCACCCCCGACAGCCTGGTGACCGACCACTACTACAAAAAGGGACTCGCGGTAGGCGGTGACATTCAGCGCGAGCGACATGCCCAGGCCCTGCATCTTTCGGGACAGATCTCGATCGCAGCCGGGCGCATTGACCTCAAGCTCAACCAGCAGATCGCTCCCGACACCCTGCACTTGATGTTGCGTCATCCTTTGTCCAAGCAGAAAGACGTGCAGATCGACTTGCACCGCGGCGCCTCAGGTACTTACAGCGCCTTCTCCCCACCCCTTGAGCCCGTGCGTTACCGCGTGCATGTGGAAACGGCAAACTGGCGCCTGGCGGGTGTCTGGATTCCGGGGACGACGCTGACGCTCGAACCGGGTGTCTGAACCAAAAAAAGGGGCTCCTCTCGGAGCCCCTATATTCACTGGCTATCACTCTGAGTGATCAGGTTTGCGGCATCAACAATTCAGCGAGGGCGCGGCGATCCGTGATGCGAATCTGGCGCTGCGCCACATGAATCAACCCCGCGGAGTGAAACTTGGACATCAGACGGCTGACCGTCTCCAGTTTCAAGCCGAGATAACTGCCAATCTCTTCGCGGCTCATGCGCAAGACGAATTCATCGGGCGACAGGCCACGGGCCTTGAAGCGTTCGGACAAGTCGAGCAGAAAGCGGGCCAGCCGCTCATCTGCATGCATGCTGCCCAGAGAAAACTGATCTTGCTGCGCCCGCACCAACTTGCCGCCGACGATGCAATGCAGCTGATGCTGCAGTGCGGGCAGGTCGCGCGTGGTGGTTTCCAGCGCACGCAGATCGATTTCGCAGGCCTCGCTATCTTCGAGCGCGACCGTGTCGGTGAAATAGGTGTGCTGCCCCAGACCCTCCAGGCCCATCAACTCACCGGGAATGTGGAAACCGACAATCTGCTCGCGTCCGTCGGAACTGGTGACATACGATTTGAAAGATCCTGCATGCACCGAATACACCTTGGTCATGGCCTGGCCGGTGCTGAAAAGCGCTTCGCCCTTCTGCACCCGCACGGTTGCCTGAATCACGTCTCGGATACGCCCCATCTCCGACGGCTGCAGCGCGATCGGCAGGCAGAACTTACTTTGAAAGCACACATCGCAAGGATGGGGTTTTTCCATCTGCGTGGCGGTGGGGGTCGGGGTCGATTTCATAGATTTGGATGTCGCGATATTTGCTTCAGTTGATGTTTACAGAATACAGCAGAACACCATGAATACAACCATTCCACTGACCCTGTTGTTGATGGGCCTCACAGGCGGGCTGCACTGCGCCGCCATGTGCGGGGGACTGGTGGTGGCCTCCGAGCGCGCATCCACTGAGCATGTGCTCCTTCCGGCGCGTCAGTTGTTTCAAAATCAGCTGCAATTACAGGGCGCACGGGTGTTGTCCTACACCATTTTGGGGGGAATCGCCGGTTTGATCGGGGCTGGGGTGTGGGCCGCAAGCGCGCGGCCGGTGCAACTGAGCCTTTTTACCCTTGGCAACCTGGTGCTCGTTGCGGTGGGCCTATGGATGATCCTGCAACAGGTGCTTTCACCGCGCTGGCTGGCCTGGCAGCAGAAGTGGCTCGGCGGCAGTTGGGTTGGGCGCGGATTGACCCGGTTGACTCAGCCCTTGCTATCGCGGCTGCTGCCCTTCAACACCTTTCCCAAACGGCTGGGCGCCGGGCTACTCTGGGGTTTGCTGCCTTGTGGACTGGTGTATTCCGCGCTTTCTCTGGCGTTTCTCAGCGCTACGGCTTGGGAGGGTGCCCTGGCCATGCTGGCCTTCGGCCTGGGCACTCTGCCGCATATGCTGTTTGCCGGTCACACGCTGCGTTGGGTAAGTCAGCGCACCAATCAGCGCTGGTTTCACCTGGCTGCCGGTACGTTGCTCTTGTTGTTTGCCGCCTATGGCTTCTGGAAACTGTTCCATGCGGGCAGCGAATTGCCGATGGGCGGCTGCGCCTGAGCGAGCCCCAGCTTTTAGGCGATGTCGAAGGTGTGAATCTGGAAGTGCCCGGCGCGCAGGTCTGCGAAGTAGCGCTGCAATGTTTGCGCCACGCTGCGAAAGGCGATCTGCTCCCAGGGAATGTCCGCTTCGTGAAAAAGCTGGACATCGAGACTCTCTTCTCCCGCTTGCCATTGGGGCTGGGTGAGTTGCCCCCGGTAAAAGAAATAGACCTGATTCGCGGGCAGCACATTGATGACCGCGTAAAGCCCCTTCAACGCCACTTCGGCACCGGCTTCTTCACGGGTCTCGCGAAGGGCGCCCACTTCGGTGCTTTCGCCAATTTCCATGAAGCCCGCGGGCAAGGTCCACAAACCATAGCGCGGCTCGATCGCCCGCTTGCACAACAAAACCTGTTGCCCCCAAGCCGGTATGACGCCGACGATGTTGCGCGGATTTTCGTACTGGATGTGCCCGCAGGCCGGGCAAACCGCGCGCGGACGGGAATCGCCTTCAGGCACGCGGTAGATCACCGGCGAGCCGCAAGCGGTGCAATGGCGTATGGGCGGATTGTGCATGGGGGCTTGGCTGTGTGCAGAAGGGCAGTTTATTTTCAAACCCAATGCAGTGCCAACCCGGTGCCGTCATCGCACAGAAGCCCTAAACGC
>NZ_NCKP01000058.1:0-12022 GCF_002282795.1 Thiomonas sp. 13-64-67 | reverse complement strand
TGGTGCCGGGAGCGGGACTCGAACCCGCACGCTTTTAAGGGCGCTGGATTTTGAATCCAGTGCGTCTACCGATTCCGCCATCCCGGCTGGGAGATCAGGCATTCGTGCATTTGTGCCTGACGGAAAGCAAAACGGGGAATCGAAATCCCCCGTCTGTACTTTCTGCAATTTTGGTGCCCAGAAGAGGACTCGAACCTCCACGCCTCGCAGCGCTAGTACCTGAAACTAGTGCGTCTACCAATTCCGCCATCTGGGCAACTAAGCTGCGTATCTTAGCATAAAGTTCGTGCTTGTAAAGACTGGGCCGCGCTTTTGAGGTTGATCGGGGTCCGCGGTGATAATGCACTAGTCAGAACAATGTTTGGCTTCATTTCCATGCGGCGCCAAGGCCGCGACTCTGCAGTGGTCTGCAGTCAAAAAAAGGATTCTCCGTGATTGTTGAAGGTATCGTGCGCGGTCATCGCGATGGTCATGGTTTTGTCACGCCCGATGATGGCGGCCCCGATGTGTTTCTCCCACCGCAGCAGATGCGGACTGTGCTGCATCTGGACAGGGTGCGAGTACGTGTGGGCAAGCCCGATCGGCGGGGACGGACGGAAGGGCAGATCATCGGCATTCTGGAACGGAGCAAGCGCCCCATCATCGGGCGTTTGTTGCAGGAAGGTGGAACGTGGTTGCTGGCGCCCGAGGACAAGCGCTATGTGCAAGATATTCTGATATCGCCCGATGCCATTGGCAAGGCGCGTGCTGGTCAGGTGGTGAGCGCTGAAATCACCCAGCCGCCGCTGCCCAACGTGCAGCCGGTCGGGCGGGTGCTGGAGGTGTTGGGGGAGCTCGATGACCCCGGCATGGAGATTGAAATTGCGGTGCGCAAGTACGGCGTACCGCATTTGTTTTCGAGCGGCGCGCTGCGCGAAAGCGCGGCTTTGCCTGACGCGGTTCGCGATGTCGATTCGGCCGGGCGCATCGATTTGCGCGATGTGGCGCTGGTGACCATCGACGGCGAGGACGCGCGGGATTTCGACGATGCGGTGTATTGCGAGTCCGCGAAGATCGGTCGCGCCAAGGGCTGGCGTTTGCTGGTGGCGATTGCCGATGTCTCGCATTACGTGCGCGAAGGGACGGAGCTCGACGCGGATGCGCTGGAGCGTGCGACCTCGGTGTATTTTCCGCGGCGCGTGATTCCCATGCTGCCGGAAAAGCTGAGCAATGGCCTGTGCTCGCTGAACCCTCAGGTGGATCGTCTGTGCATGGTGTGCGACGTGCTGATCTCCGCGCAGGGGGAGCTCAAGGCCTATCAGTTTTATCCGGCGGTGATGCGTTCTCAGGCGCGACTGACCTACACGGAGGTTGCAGACATCTTGTCGAACACGGCAGGAAAGCTAGCGCGCGAGCGTGCGCCGCTGGTGCCACATCTGCTCAATCTGCATGCCGTGTTTCACGCCTTGCTCAAGTCGCGGCAGGTTCGGGGCGCGCTCGATCTCGATATTCCCGAAACGCAGATTGTGGTGAATGCCGCGGGCAAGATCGAGGCCATCGTGCCGCGACATCGCAACGACGCGCACCGGCTGATCGAGGAATGCATGCTGGCAGCCAATGTGTGTGCCGCCGATTTTCTGGAACGCAACAAACAGCTTGCGCTCTATCGCGTTCACGAAGGCCCAACGCCCGAAAAGCTCGAAACACTGCGCACCCTGCTGCGCAATCTCGGGCTCACGCTGGGCAGCAAAGGGGCGCCCGAACCCGCCGACTATCAGGCGCTGGCGCAGTCCATCGAGGAGCGGCCGGACGCCCTACAGATTCAGACGCTTCTGCTGCGTTCCATGCAGCAGGCCATTTATACGCCGCACAACAGCGGGCACTTCGGCCTGGCCTATCCCGCCTACACCCATTTCACCAGCCCGATTCGACGCTATCCCGATCTGCTCACGCATCGCGGCATCAAGGCCATTCTGCACGGCACGCATTACACCCCGAAGTTCAGCGAACGCATCGAACTCAATCGTGGCGAGCAGAACGCGCGCCGCGCGCCGCAGCGTCAGCTTGCAAGCGTGGCTCCGGCGGCTCCGGTATCCAAGGAGAGGGCTAAGGACATGCCGATCTGGGAGGCGGCCGGGGTGCATTGCTCGTCCAATGAGCGTCGGGCCGACGAGGCCAGCCGCGATGTCGAGAGCTGGTTGAAGTGCTGGTATATGCGCGACAAGCTCGGCGAGGAGTACGCGGGCACGATCACCGCAGTGACCGGCTTTGGCCTTTTTGTGCAACTCGATGCCCTGTTTGTCGAAGGCCTGGTGCATGTCTCGGAGATCGGCGCCGATTACTTTCGCTACGACGAGGCGCGCGGCGAGTTGCGCGGTGAACGCACCGGTATTCGTTATGCCTTGGGCGGGCGTCTGCTCGTGCAGGTCAGCCGGGTCGATCTGGATGGACGCAAAATTGACTTCCGCCTGGTGCGCGAAGGCGGCAAGTCCAGCCCGTCTAACAAGCCTTTGCCGACTTCCGGAGAGATCAAGGGAGTCGACGAAGACGTGTTTGCGCTGAATCCGCAAATGTCGGCCGGTGTGCGCAAATCCCGGACGTCGTCGAACGGGGTGGGCAAAGGAGTGGCCAAATCGGGCGGCAAGAGCCAGCGTGGCCCAGCGGAGGCCGCGATTAAAACCGCGGCCGCGCCAAGTGCCAACGGCAAGGCGGCGAAGGGAAAATCGTCCGCAGATCGCAAGACTGGCAAGTCGACCAGCCCGCGCAAACGGGTCCGCTGAGCCGCTTGCAGCCTGCGCCGTTCGAACTCGACAGGTGCAAAGTCTCAAACGACGGGTGGTACGGCGGCCGCAGCCGAAGCAACGGTGCGCTTATTAGGCCGCGTTTTGAGGCGGCCTCGGTCTGAAAGCCGCATCCAACTGCGCAACGCGATCATGCTGGCCAGGATCATGGGGAAAGAGCCCGGAATCCACAGGATCAGGCCGCCAAGGTGTTGGTCAGTCAATGGGTCGAGGCTCAGCGCGCGTCCGCAAATTTCATAAATCGGGTAGTAGTCGGTCATGCTCAGAGCGAGGATCGCGCCCCACACCATGGTCGGTAGCATGCTCAGCAGAGGCAGAAAAACCCGTTTTCCCGGCGAGAGATGGGCAGGCGGATTGGGACGGGTATCGAGAACCAGCCACCAGAACAAAAGACCATCAAGCGCCATGCTCCAGTTCATCAACCGGTAGGTCGGCGCATTGAGCATGACAAAGGGGTGAAAAGACGGAATCAGCCAGAGCAATGCCATGCCGCCAAACAAAAACGCGGCAAAGTAAGGGTTGAACAGCACGAGCTTGGTCGCCCGTACAACTGCGTTGCGCTGAAAAGGCTTCAGCCAGCGCACCCTGATGCTCACGGGAATGCCGGCTCGCAGCACAGCGAGCGGATAGCTCCACATCATGAGCAGCGGCGCGAAATCATGCAGCGAAATTTGCTGCGAGATATGCACAAAAAACTGATGTTCGGCGTAGTAGTCCCAGCGGGTTTGGAAGGCCTGCCACATCAGCACCCATCCCAGCCAGAACCGAACCTGGCGCGAGACTGAAATCTTCCGTCTGCGGCAGCCGCGCACATAGAGAACAGCCGTGTGGAAGGGAAAAAAGAAAGTGCAATTCGCGATAAGACACGCACTTTAACGCGCGGCGACAGTCTCGAGGTCGAGAGGCCGACAAGACATGAAAAACCCGGCGCGAGGCCGGGTTGACAAAGGGGGCGAACCGTTCAGTCGATGGTGCGCAGAACGTCCCGAAGGGTCGACATGATCTGATCGATCTGGCCGCGCTCGATGATGAGCGGCGGCGACAGCGCAAGGGTGTCGCCCGTGTACCGCACCAGCAGGCCGCGTGCGTAGCAGCCGACAAACGCTTCAAAGGCCCGTTTGCCCACGCCGGCAGGCCGCGACTCCAGCTCGATGGCGCCGATCAGCCCGATATTGCGAAGGTCTTTGACGTGCCGCACGTCTCGCAGGGCGTGCAGCGCTTCCTGCCAGTAGTGTGCAATGCCGTCGTCCTGCACGCGGGTGAGCAGTTGGTCGCGCTTGTAAATCTTTTGCGCCGCGACGGCAGCGGCCATGGCCAGAGGATGGCCCGAATAGGTGTAACCGTGGAAAAATTCGACGGTGCCGTCCGGAGATCCGTTCACGACCGTGTCGTAAATGCCATTACGCACGAACACGGCGCCCAGCGGCACCGCCGCATTGTTCACCGCCTTGGCAGTGGTGATGATGTCGGGCGTGACCTTGAAATACTGTGCGGCAAACGGCGTGCCCAGCCGACCATAACCGGTGATGACCTCATCGAAAATCAACAGGATGCCGTGTTTGTCGCATATTGCGCGCAGCCGTTCCAGATACCCCTTGGGCGGCACGAGCACACCGGTTGACCCAGCGACGGGCTCGACGATCACGGCGGCGATATTGCTCGCATCATGCAGCGCCACAATGCGTTCGAGCTCATCGGCAAGGTGTCCGCCCCATTCCGGTACGCCCCGCGAAAACGCCTGATGGTCAGGCGCGTAAGTGTGGGGCAGATGATCCACATTGGGCAGCAGCGAACCGCGGAAGGTCTTGCGATTCGCCAACATACCGCCCACGGAGATGCCCCCGAATCCCACGCCGTGATAGCCGCGCTCACGCCCGATGAACAGGGTGCGCGTTCCGTCACCGCGCGCCCGGTGATAGGCCAGGGCGATCTTCAGGGCCGAGTCCACCGACTCCGAGCCGGAGTTGGTGAAAAATACCTTTTTCAGATCGGCGGGAGCGATTTCGGCCAGCAGATTGGCCGCCTCGAACTGCACAGGGTGGCCCATCTGGAATGGGGGGGCATAGTCCATCTCCTGCGCCTGATGGGCAATGGCCGCGCTGATCTCCGGTCGGCCGTGGCCTGCGTTGACGCACCATAGGCCCGATGTGCCGTCCAGAATTTGACGTCCGTCGTGAGAGCGGTAATACATGCCTTGCGCACTGACGAGCAATCGGGGGGCGGCCTTGAACTGCCGGTTGGCGGTGAACGGCATCCAGAGCTGGTCCATCGACGGTAGCTCGGTCATTGCGCCAAAACGCTGAAGTTCGGCTTGATCCATGAAACTCTCCTGTGAACGGGAATGTGTGTGGCTCCGATGTTTCGGTCTGTGCCCCCTCAAATATAGCGAAGGCGTTGTCAAGCAGCGACACCGCGCCAAAAAGAAAAAGCCCCGCAGGGCGGGGCTTTTTCGGTGAAGCAGTCAGCTCTAAGTAGGCAGCTTTCTTGAAACAGCTTACTTGGTGACCATATGGGTACCGACAACCTCGACCACCGTGCGGCGGTTGGGGGCTTGGCATTCCACTTGGCTCTTGAAGGAGCCCTTGCAGCTCTTGGGATCGACGCGGAAGTCGGTCTTGCCCTTGCCTTCGACGTAGATCTTGTCAGCCGGAACACCCTGGCTCACCAGATAAGCCTTCACGGCTTCAGCACGGCGAACGGAGAGCTTCTGGTTGTAAGCCACGCTGCCGAAGCTGTCGGTGTAGCCGGTAGCGATCACGACTTCCAGATTGATGGCCTTGATCTTGCCAGCCAGATCATCGAGCTTTTCCTTGCCAGCGGGCAGCAGAACAGCCTTGTTGAACTGGAAGAAGGCGTCGGCGTTGTAGGTGACCTTTTCGCTCACAGGCACAGGGGCCGGAGCGGGGGCGGGGGCGGGCGCAGGCGCGGCAGCAGGTGCGGGGGCAGGTGCCGGAGCAGGTTCAGCCTTGGCCACGACAGGCAGGCCACAAGCTTCGCTGGAGGCGGTTGCCGGCGTCCAGAAGTTGTCTTGCCAGCACAGCTTGTTGTCGCCGTTCATCCAGGTCAGACCGTACGGGTCTTGCCAGTTGTTGATGCTGCGAGCCTCACCGGCATGGGCAGCCGCCAGCGAAGATGTTGCGAGAACCGCAGCTGCGAACAATTTTGCGATTTTTTTGGGGTGGATCATGTTATTTCCTCTCGGTCGTTGATCGTTCATCGCAGCCAGAACTGCGTGTTGCCATAATAAGCGCCAGGATGCTTTGGGGTGTGAGCAATTGCCGCTTGAACTCGTTCACTGCCCGAGAACCCGACACCTGACGCATTCACTACTAGTAAACCCGAAGACATTGTGCCACAGCGTCTGTGACGTTCAATTGCTGAAACGATTCGTTTACGTTCTGCCCCGAGGTGCGCATACCGGCGTTGCTGTTTCGCAACATTGGCCTGATTTTTCTGCTCCACATTCCGTCATCCATTTCGCTGCTGCGCTGAAACCGAGCGAGGAAATACGGGCTGCTAACATCGTTCGCTTGACTGGGGGCGCGTCTGCTAGACGGGCGACGCCCGGTTTGTCGGGCCCGGTCTGGTCGCTCCGACGTCTGATCTATTGCTGCGAAGCACTCACTCATGTCCGTTTTTGCCAAAGAAACCCTGCCAATCAGCCTAGAGACGGAAATGCGCCGCTCCTACCTCGATTACGCGATGAGCGTGATCGTGGGTCGTGCACTTCCCGATGTGCGAGATGGCCTCAAGCCGGTGCATCGGCGCGTGCTGTATGCGATGCACGAATTGAGCAATGCCTGGAATCGGCCTTATAAGAAGTCGGCGCGCATCGTGGGTGACGTGATCGGTAAATACCACCCGCACGGTGACCAGTCGGTGTACGACACCATCGTGCGCATGGCGCAGGATTTTTCCTTGCGCTACATGCTGGTGGACGGACAGGGCAACTTTGGCTCGGTGGACGGCGACAACGCCGCGGCCATGCGCTACACCGAAATCCGGCTGTCGAAGATCGCGCACGAAATGCTGGCTGATATCGACAAGGAAACCGTCGATTTCGGCCCCAACTATGACGGCTCCGAGCAGGAGCCCCTTCTTTTGCCTGCGCGTCTGCCCAATTTGCTGATCAATGGCTCGTCGGGCATTGCGGTGGGCATGGCCACCAATATTCCGCCGCACAACCTGGGCGAGGTGCTCGACGCCTGTTTGCATTTGCTGCGCAACCCTGGGGCGACGATCGAGGAGTTGATGGAGCGCGTGCCTGCGCCCGACTTCCCGACGGCGGGCATCATCTATGGCACTTCGGGAGTGCGCGACGCTTACCGCACCGGACGCGGTCGGGTGGTGATGCGGGCGCGTTGCCACTTTGAAGATCTCGAAAAGGGTCAGCGTCAGGCCATCATCGTCGACGAGTTGCCTTACCAGGTCAACAAACGCACCTTGCTTGAGCGCATCGCCGAGTTGGTGCAAGAGAAAAAGATCGAAGGCATCAGCCACATCCAGGACGAGTCCGACAAGTCGGGCATGCGCGTGGTCATCGAACTCAAGCGCGGCGAAGTGCCTGAAGTGGTGCTCAATAATCTGTACAAGCAGACCCAGCTGCAAGACACCTTTGGCGTCAACATGGTGGCGCTGGTGGATGGTCAGCCGCGTTTGCTTAACCTGCAGCAGATGATCGCGGCCTTTTTGTCGCACCGCCGCGAGATCATCACCCGCCGCACGGTGTTCGACCTGCGCAAAGCGCGTGAACGTGGGCATGTGCTCGAAGGTCTGGCTGTGGCGCTGGCCAATGTCGATCGCATGATCGAACTCATCAAGGCCGCGCCCACGCCGCCGGTGGCGAAAGAGCGTCTGCTGGCGCAGGCCTGGGAGCCGGGCGAGGCGCGCGCCATGCTATCGCGCGTGGAGGGTGACATCACCCAGTTCCAACCCGACGATCTCGACGCGCGTTACGGCCTCAAACCCGACGGTTATTACCTCAGCGAGACGCAGGCGCAGGAAATCCTGCAGATGCGGCTGCAGCGCCTGACCGGCCTGGAGCAGGACAAGATCGTCAGCGAATACAAGGACGTCATGGAACAGATCGCCGATCTGCTCGACATCCTTGCCAAGCCTGAGCGCATGACCGAAATCATCACCACCGAAATGAGCGCCCTGCGTGCCGAGTTCGGCGATGCGCGTCGTTCGCACATCGAGGTCAATGCTTACGACATCGATGTCGAAGACCTCATCACCCCGCAAGACCTGGTGGTCACCATCTCGCATTCGGGCTACGTCAAGAGCCAGCCTCTGGCGGAATACCGTGCGCAGCGCCGCGGCGGCCGGGGCAAGCTGGCCACGGGTACCAAGGAAGACGACTGGGTCGAGCAACTGTTCGTGGCCAACACCCACGACATGCTGCTGTGCTTCTCCAACCGGGGCCGGGTGTACTGGATGAAGGTGTACGAATCGCCGATGGGCGGACGCGGCTCGCGTGGCAAACCTCTGGTCAATCTGTTTCCGTTGCAGGCGGGTGAGAAGATCACCACCGTGCTGCCGGTCAAGGCCTTCGACGAGCAGCACTATGTGTTCATGGCGACCGCGCGCGGCACGGTGAAAAAGACGCCGCTGACGGCGTTCGCCAACCGTCGTACCGCGGGCATCATCGCGGTCGGGCTCGATGACGACGACTACCTCATTGGTGCGGCCATCACCGATGGTCAGCACGACGTCATGTTGTTTTCGGATGCGGGCAAGGCGGTGCGTTTCGACGAGGCCGACGTACGTCCGATGGGCCGCGAGGCGCGCGGAGTGCGCGGCATGCAGCTTGAAGCCGATCAGTCCGTCATTGCCTTGCTGGTGGCCGAAGACGAAACCCAGAGCGTGCTCACCGCCACGGAAAACGGCTTCGGCAAGCGCACGTCCATCACCGAATACACCCGTCATGGGCGCGGTACCAAGGGCATGATCGCCATCCAGACTTCGGAGCGCAACGGCAAGGTGGTGGCGGCCTGCCTGGTGCGCACCAGCGATGAAATCATGCTGATCACCGATACCGGTGTGCTGGTGCGCACGCGGGTGGAAGAGATTCGTGAAATGGGCCGGGCGACGCAGGGGGTCACCCTGATCGCGCTTGACGCCAAGGCGCATCTCATCCAGGTGCAACCGGTGGTAGAGGCGGACGACGACGAGCTGCCCCCGACCGAGCCGCCCCCGGCGGACGACGGCGGCGCGGACACGGCCGCGGAGTAAGCCGAGATGGTCAAGCAACGCCCCTACAACTTCTCCGCCGGACCGGCCGCCATTCCTGAAGAGGTGTTGGAACAGGCCGCGGCCGAGATGCTCGACTGGCACGGCTGCGGCATGAGCGTGATGGAAATGAGCCACCGCGGCCCGCAGTTCGAGTCCATCATCGCGCAGGCCGAGGCCGATCTGCGCGAGTTGCTGCAGATCCCTGACGACTACGCCGTGCTGTTCATGCAAGGCGGGGCGATTGCGGAGAACGCCATTGTTCCGCTGAATCTATCGCGCGGGGCCAAGGCCGACTATGTGGTGACCGGAAGCTGGTCGCAAAAAAGCCAGCAAGAGGCCCGCAAATACTGTGATGTGCACCTGAGCGCCAGCGCCCACGACGATCAAGGCTACGGCAGTATTCCCGACAACGCCGCCTGGAGCATTCGCCCCGACGCGCAATATCTGCACGTCTGCACCAACGAAACCATCGACGGGGTGGAGTTTCACTTCGTGCCCGACAGCCGCGGCGTGCCGCTGGTGGCCGATATGTCCTCGCACCTGTTGTCGCGTGCAGTGGAGGTGTCGCGCTACGCCTGCATCTATGGCGGTGCGCAAAAGAACATCGGCCCCGCCGGGCTGACATTGGTCATCGTTCGCCGCGACCTGCTGGGCCATGCCCTGCCGCATTGCCCCAGCGCATTCGACTACGCCGTGGTGGCGGCCAACCATTCCATGTTCAACACGCCGCCTACTTACGCGATCTACATCGCCGGACTGGTGTTGCAGTGGATCAAGCGTCAGCGTTTCGATGGGCTTGAAGGGTTGGCCGCGGTGGAGTCGCGCAATATCGCCAAGGCGCATCTGCTGTACGACGCGCTCGACGCCTCTGAGTTGTATGAAACCCGGGTTGGGCGCGATTGCCGCTCGCGCATGAATGTGCCGTTTCATCTGCGTGATACCGCTTTGAACACCGCTTTCCTGCAAGGCGCCGAGGCGGCGGGGCTGCTGCAACTCAAGGGGCACAAGTCGGTGGGCGGCATGCGGGCCTCGATCTACAACGCCATGCCGCTTGAAGGCGTGCAGGCGCTGGTGAACTACTTGCAAGACTTTGAAAAACGCCACGGCTGAAATCCGATGAGCCAAGATTCCCAAGATGACCTGAGCCCCTGGCGCGACCAGATCGACGCCCTCGACAAACAGATTCTGGCGCTGCTCAACCAGCGGGCCGAAGCCGCGCAGCAGATCGGCCATATCAAACAGCGCTTGAACATGCCGGTGTTCCGCCCCGAGCGTGAACGTCAGGTGATCGAAAAGCTGCATGAGCACAATGCCGGGCCGCTGCGCAATGCTGGTGTGAGCGCCATCTGGCGCGAAGTTATGTCGGCCTGCCGCGCGCTGGAGGCGCCGCAGCGCGTGGCGTATCTGGGCCCTGCGGGCACGTTCAGCGAGCAGGCGGCGCGGCGGTTCTTCGGCGCCAGTGCGCAAGGCTTTCCCTGCGCGACCATCGACGATGTGTTTCGCAGCTATCTGAGTGGTGAGAGCGAGTTCGCCATCGTGCCGGTGGAAAACAGTACCGAAGGTGCGGTGGCGCGCAGCATGGACCTGCTGCTGGCGCATCCGGTGCATCTCTGCGGCGAGGTCAGTTTGCCGGTGCGGCATTTTCTGATGCGGCAGACGCCCGATCTACAGGGCATCCAGACGGTCGCTGCGCATCCTCAAGCTTTGGCCCAGTGCGCAGGGTGGCTGCGTGCGCATCTGCCCAATGCCGAAATTCGTCCCGTATCGAGCAATGCCGAGGGCGCACGGCTGGCTGCGGAAGACGCCAGCATCGCCGGGATCGCCGCCGAGGCGACCGCGGTGCTTTACGGCCTGCACATCGCCGCGCGCGCCATTCAGGACGAGGCGCAGAACACCACGCGCTTTGTCGTGCTCGGCGCGGCGCAGCCCGAACCCACCGGGTCCGACCGCACCAGCCTCATTCTCTCCGTGCCCAACCGCGCCGGTGCGGTGTACGACCTGCTCAAACCGCTGGCCGCGCACGGGGTGAGCATGACCCGGTTCGAGTCGCGCCCGGCGCGCTCGGGCGAATGGGAATACGCTTTTTATATCGACGTCGAAGGGCACCAAGACGAACCCCGGGTGGCAACCGCGTTGCGCGAGCTGCAAGGGGTGTGCGCGATGTACAAGTGCCTGGGCTCCTACCCCATCGATAAAAAACCACGCGACAACTGAGCACGGCTCGCATCTCCCGAGAGATTGAACATGTCAGAACAACACGCCACCCAAGCCCGCTGGGGCGCCGATTACGTCCAGGCCATTTCACCTTACGTCGGGGGCAAGCCCATCGCCGAAGTCGCGCGGCAGTTTGGTTTGCAGCCCGAGCGCATCGTCAAGCTGGCCTCGAATGAAAACCCGCTGGGCATGTCGCCCAAGGCGCGTGAGGCCATCGTGGCCGCGATGGCCGATAGCACCCGCTACCCCGACAACGACGGCTACGCGCTGAAACAGGCGCTGGCAAACAAGCTGAGTGTGCCGACGGAGTGGATCACCCTCGGCCATGGTTCGAGCGACCTGCTGGAAATGGCCGCGCGCGCCTTGCTGACCGACGCCGATGCCGGCATGTATTCGCGTTACAGTTTCATCGTTTACACGCAAGCGGTGCAGGGCGTAGGGGCAACGCATCAGGTCGTGCCCGACCGCGATTTGGGTCACGACCTGCCCGCCATGCTGGCCGCTATCACCCCGCAGACCAAGCTGATCTTCGTGGCGAACCCCAACAATCCAACCGGCACGTTTTTGCCGGCTGACGATCTGCACGATTTTCTGCGCAAGGTGCCGCCGCACGTCGCCGTGGTACTCGACGAAGCCTATGTGGAATACATCGAACCCGCGCTGCGTTACGACAGCATGGCTTGGGTGCGCGAATTTCCCAATCTGATTGTTTCGCGCACCTTTTCCAAGGCTTACGGCCTGGCGGGCCTGCGCATGGGCTACGGCGTGTCGCAGCCGGCGCTGACCGATGTGCT
>NZ_NCKP01000057.1:0-12488 GCF_002282795.1 Thiomonas sp. 13-64-67 | reverse complement strand
GCAGTTTTTTCTTTCCGCCTGGCAGCGGCATCGTGCTGGCGGCGTGCTCACGCCGCTGGAACTCATCGCGGCAGACTGGATGGAACTGCACCCCGAATATCACGCCGAGCTCACCGACCCGCAAAGCGCCAGCCGCGACTACGCCGTGGAGCAGGGCCGCACCAACCCGTTTCTGCATCTGTCGATGCATCTATCGATCGCCGAGCAGGTGTCCATCGACCAGCCGCCGGGCATCCGCCAGGCCTTCGAGCTGCTGCGCAGCAAGCGGGGCGAGCACGAAGCGCACCATGCCATCATGGAATGCTTGGGCGAGATGTTGTGGACGGCGCAGCGCAGCGGTCTGCCCCCGGATGGCACCGCCTATGTCGACTGCGTGCAGCGCCGCGCGACGCGGCGCTGATAGCCCTTTGGGGCGAGAACCGAGCGCAGCGAGGTTTTCGGACGAGCGCCTTCATCCTTCGATGGCTTCGAGCACCAGTTGCACCTGCGTGATGCCCTGCCAGGTATTGCTCTCCAGCCGGTAGGCGATGCGCGCCTCATCCGGAAGAAAGTCGGTGCGGCCCCAAGCCACGAGGTCGAATTGCGCGTTGCCGGGCGCGCCCTCGCTGTCGAGCAGCCGCACCTTGGCTTTCAAGTGACGCTCGCCGAGCAGCCGCTGCTGTCGCACCTGCACCCGGGCGCTGAACAAGGGCGCGGCGAAGCCCTGCCCCCACACCTGCGCAGCAAGGAGCGACGCCATTTCGGGCAGCAGCCATTGCGCGGGTAGCGGCCCGTCCACCTCGATGCGGCGCTGCAACTGGGCCGGCGCCAGCCATTCGGCGGCCACTTGGGCAAACGCGGCACGAAAGCGCTCGAAACCATCGTCCGCCAAGGAACAACCCGCCGCCATGGCATGGCCGCCGAAGCGCAGCAACAGACCGGGCTCGCGCTTGGAGACGAGATCGAGCGCGTCGCGCAGATGAAACCCGGCAATCGAGCGGCCCGAGCCGCGCAGCGTGCCGTCTTCAGCCGGAGCGAACACGAAGGTGGGGCGATGCTCACGGTCTTTGATACGCCCGGCAACGATGCCGATCACACCTTCGTGCCAGTTGGGCGCGAACAGGCTGATGGCGGGGGCGCTGCCTTCAGTGCCGAGATCCAGCCCCTCCAGCATGGCCAGCGCCTCGGCCTTGATGCCGTCTTCGATGCTGCGCCGCTCGCGGTTGAAGGTGTCGAGCAGTTGCGCGAGTTGCAGCGCGCGCGCCGGGTCGTCTGTGGCGAGGCACTCGATGCCTACGGTCATATCGGCCAAGCGCCCCGCGGCGTTGATACGGGGCCCCAGCGCAAAGCCCAGATCGGCGCTGTTCACCCGCGCCGCCTCGCGCCCCGCCACCTGCAACAGCGCTGCAACACCCGGCTGCATGCGCCCGTCGCGGATGCGCTTGAGCCCCTGCGCCACCAGCAGCCGGTTGTTGGCATCGAGCCGCACCACGTCGGCCACGGTGCCCAGGGCCACGAGATCGAGCAAGGCGTCGAGGCGCGGCTGGCTGGCGGCGTCGAACACCCCGCGCTGGCGCAGTTCAGACCGCAGCGCCAGCAGCACATAAAACATCACCCCGACCCCGGCGATGGACTTGCTCGGAAAGTCGCAGCCCGGCTGATTCGGGTTGACGATGACCTCGGCCTCGGGCAGCGTGTCGCCCGGCAGGTGATGGTCGGTGACGAGCACGCGAATGCCCTGCTCGCGCGCCCGCGCCACGCCCTCCACACTGGCGATGCCGTTGTCCACGGTGACGATCCAGTCGGGCTTGCCATCGGCGTGCTTCAGCGCTAGGTCCACCACCGCGGGCGACAGGCCATAGCCCGTGGTGAAGCGGTTGGGCACGAGGTAGGAAACCGCCGCCCCCATCGCCCGCAGGCCGCGCAGCCCCACGGCGCAGGCAGTGGCGCCGTCGCAGTCGTAATCTGCGACGATGAGCAGGCGCTCGCCGCGCGCAATGGCATCGGCCAGCACCACCGCAGCGGTTTCCGCTCCCTTGAGCAGCGCAGGCGGCAGCAAATGCGGCAAGGCCAGTTCCAGCTCGTCCGCCTCTTTTACCCCGCGCGCGGCGAACAACTGCGCCAGCAAGGGATGCGTGCCGGCCTCTTGCAGCCGGTGCTGAGCGCGGGGATCGGGTTGGCGCAGAACGAATTGCATGGGTTCGTGTCGAGAGTCAAAACACTATTGGAACCGATGCCGCAGCGGCCCACCCCCGCCCCTACACTGCGCAGTCCATGTCGCGCTCCAAACTCGTCTCTGCTCTGCTGCCCACGGTGCTGCCGTGGATGACCACGCCGCCGCTGCGGCCGCTGCTCCATTGGGGGCTGCGCCGCAGCCTGCGCGCCCCGCGCCTAGCGCACACCCGCAGCCCGGCCGACTTCGGCCTGGCGTTTGCCACGGTGCGCATCCCCACCGCCAACGGCAAAACCCTGCATGCCTGGCATCTGCCCGCGCTGCCAACCGTGGCTCGCCCCTCGCCCGCTCTCGTCATCGTGCATGGCTGGGGCAGCAATGCCGACCTCATGCTGCCGCTGGCCCCGGCGCTGCATGCCGCCGGGCTTGCGCTGCTGTTCATCGACACCCGCTGCCACGGCGCCAGCGATGACGAGCCCTTCACCTCGCTGCCGCGCTTCGCCGAAGACACGGTGCACGCGGTGGACTGGCTGGCCGCCCAACCCGACATCGACCCAAGCCGCATCGCCCTGCTCGGCCATTCCGTCGGCGCGGGCGCGGTGCTTTTGGCGGCCACCTGGCGGCCGCAAATCGCCGCCGTCGTCAGCTTGGCCGCCTTCGCCCACCCCGCCGACATGATGCAGCGCTGGATGGCCGAACAAAACTTGCCAGATGCCGTCATCGGCCCCTACATCCTGCAGTATGTGCAGCGCACCATCGGCTATCGCTTCGACGCCATCGCCCCGCTCACCACCCTGCCGCAACTGCGCTGCCCCGTGCTGCTGATGCACGGCGAGCACGACACCACGGTGCCGGTGGAAGATGCGCACCGACTGCTGGCCGCCGCCGCAGCGCGCGACAGCGCGCGACAGCGTGCAACTGCACATCGGCCCCGGCGGGCATGATTCGATGGACGCTTTTCTCGAGCAAATGCCCCTGGTCATCGGCTTCCTGAATCAGGTCAACAGCGCACCGTCAGATCTGGCAAACCGCATCGCCACGGACTAGGGTTGCGACTGCTACGCCTCGATCTCCGGCCGTCCCCAGTAGTAGCCCTGTCCCCAGTCCACGCCGATGCGGCGCATGACTTCGGCGGTGGCCTCGTCTTCGATGCCTTCGGCGATGGTCAGGATGCCCAGCTCGTGCGCCATGCTGTTGATCGATCGCACCATGGCCTGCGCCCGCGCGCTGTGCGCGGCTTCGCGCACCAGCTCGGCCTCGATCTTGAGGTAGCTCACCGGCAGCTTGAGCACATAGAGATACGACGAGTAGCCGCTGCCGAAATCGTCCACCGCGAGCTGGAAACCAAAATCGATCAGCGGCTGCACCAGTTGGCGCACGGCCTCGGCATCTCCGATGAGTTGACGTTCGGTGATCTCGATGACCATGGGCTTGGCTTTGCCGGTCATATCCACCGCGCAAGTGCTGCAGAAATGCTGCGCCCGGTCGAGCAGTTGTTGCACATCTTCCGGGCGACTGAGGAAGTCGGCAGAGCAGTTGATCATGTACTTCATCGGCGTGCCGGTCTGCTCCATGCGCTGGCTGCAGCGCGCCATGACCTGCTTGGACACACGCGAATCGATGCGGTGCTCCAGGCGCAGACGGTTGGCCACATCGATGAACTGCCCGGCCGCAATCACATCGCCGTTTTCCGCAACCAGCCGCGCGAGAGCTTCAAACCCCATGATCTGCCCGTCGGCCAGGGACACCAGCGGCTGGTAGGCCACGCGGATGCGGTCGTCCTCGATGGCGCGCTTGAGGGTGAAGCCCTGCAGATAGTCCTGCGCCGACTTGCCCTCGAACTGCTTGACCCGGTTGCGCCCGCCGGCCTTGGCGTTGTAGAGCGCGGAATCGCACTGCCCCAGCAGTTCGGCGGAGGTGAGCGGGCCGCCGGGCTCCCAAGCGGATACGCCGAAACTCGCCGTCAGCCGCAATTCCGCGCCGCCCACGGACATGCGGGTATGCGAGATCAGCTCGCGCAGCTTCTCCGCCGTGGCGTGCGCGGTCTGAAGCGACGAATCGGGCAGCAGCACCAGAAATTCCTCGCCGCCCCAGCGCGCCACCTGGTCTTCCTTGCGCACCCTGGTTTGCAGCAGGTGCGCGACCTGCTGCAGCACGGCGTCGCCCGCGGCATGGCCGAAGCCGTCGTTGATCAGCTTGAAGTGATCGAGGTCGAACAGCACCAGCGCGTAGCCGATGCCATGGTCTCTAGCGCGATCATGGGCGCGCTGCAGGTATTCACCCATGCCGCGGCGGTTGAGCAGCCCGGTGAGGCTGTCCTGATTGGCCAGGCGGTACATGATTTCGGACCGATCGCGCAGTTGCGCGCTGTCGCGCTCGGCCTGTTTGCGCACCAGCCGATAGGCCAGGGTGAGCACCGCCAACCACAGCGCCAGAATGGTCAGCGCAGGCCAGTAGGCGCGCCAAAAATCACGCCAGATCAAAGCGCGCGGCACGGTCATGTTCACCAGCACGTCGTAGTGCGGCAGGCGCACCCAGGCGCCCAGGCGGGGAATGTCGTCCGAGTCCACCCGGCCGCTGAACACGCCGGAGGTGGCGCCATTCGGCGCATGCCGCGCGGCACGGGCCAGTTCTCCCTGCCGCTTGGCGCTGTAAAAGCGCGGCAAATCGTCCGTCTTGGGCGCGGGCCAGCGCGCGAGCAGGTAGCCATCTGCGCGCATCAGCGCGATCGACATGCCCGGCATGGCATATTCCGCAGCCGCCACGGAACGCCGCCAGCGTTCGAGAAAGTCATTGAGCTCCACAGGCACCGCAATCAGCAACTGCGGCTGCCCCGCGGCGTTTTTCACGATCAGGCGCAGAGGAATCACCCAGCGGTGCAGCATGGGGCCATACACCGCCTTGCCCACCTCCAGGCCCCCTGCGCGCCCTGCCTGCTGGATGCCCGACCAGATGTCGGGCATGTTGCGGAAATTGGGCAAGCGCCTCTGTCCGGGCAGGGTCGTGGCAAACATCTGGCCATCGGCCATGGACAGATTGATCGACAAGGCCTGATCCGGCCCGAGCAGGGCGCGATAGCGCTGCAACAGCGGCTGGATCTGATCGGGTGCGGCCAGCAATTCAGGACGCGCCAGCAGATCGTTGCCCAGCGCGGACATGACCGATTCATAGCGGTCGAGATAGGCCGAGGTGGCGTCCGCGAGAAACGCCGTTTCCACCCGCAGGGTGCTGCGCAGCGTGTCGTCCTGCCGCTGCCAGTTGATCCAGGCCAGCCAGGCCGCGAAAACCAAGGTGAGCCCGACCAGGCCCCAATAGCCGCGACGCAGTCGGCGCGGCATGGCCGCGGCGCCTTGCGGCGCAAGCGTCTGGGCGGGGGAAAACAGCGGGGTGGAACCAAGCATGCAGCAAAAAATCTCGTACCGGTATCCCGCACGATGCTGTGCGATCTGCGCCGGTTTTTTAAGTTGGGCGCAGTGTAAATGCGCCTTGTCTGAAGAGCCCGTCGATTACTTCACACTTTGGCGGCCACCCCCGCGAACGCGCGTGATCCCTCTAGCCGCTGCGCCCTGCGTCGGCAGATCGGGCCCGGGTGCACCTGTAGCGATCTGCAGCGTTGACAGGCCCTACATGCCCACGTAGTTCGGCCCGCCCCCGCCTTCGGGCGCAACCCAGACGATGTTCTGCGTCGGGTCTTTGATGTCGCAGGTCTTGCAGTGCACGCAGTTCTGCGCGTTGATCTGCAATTTGTCGCAGCCGTCCGGGCCCTTGACGAATTCGTACACCCCGGCCGGGCAGTAGCGGGTCTCCGGCCCGGCATAGGTCTTGAGGTTGACTTGCACCGGCACCGACACGTCCTTGAGGGTGAGGTGGGGCGGCTGATTCTCCTCGTGATTGGTGTTGCTCAAATAAACCGAACTCAGCCGGTCGAAAGTGAGCACGCCGTCGGGCTTCGGATAGTCGATGCGCGGGCAGTCGGCGGCCGGTTTGAGCATGGCGTGATCGGGCACATGGTGATGCACCGTCCACGGCGGCGACTTGATGCCGATGCGCGGCAGAAACCAGCGCTCTATGCCGGTCATCAGCGTGCCCACCAGTCGGCCCTTCTTGAACCACTGCTTGAAATTGCGTGCGGTCTTGAGTTCGGCATGCAGCCACGACTGCTCGAACGCCGCGGGATAGGCGCTGAGTTCGTCCTGCGCGCGCCCTGCAGCCAGCGCATCGGCGATGGCCTGCGCCGCGAGCATGCCGGTCTTGATCGCCGCATGACTGCCCTTGATGCGCGAGGCGTTGAGAAACCCCGCTTCGCACCCCACCAGGCAGCCGCCGGGAAACACCAGCTTGGGCAAGCTCAGCAGCCCGCCGGCCGTGATGGTGCGTGCGCCGTAGCCCAGACGCTTGGCGCCGTCGAACAAGCCGCGAATTGCCGGATGGGTCTTGAGCCGCTGAAATTCCTCGAACGGACTCAACCACGGATTGGTGTAATCCAGCCCGACCACGAAGCCGATGGCCACCTTGCGGTCTTCGATGTGGTAGAGAAACCCGCCGCCGTAAGTCTTGGGATCGAGCGGCCAGCCCGCGGTGTGCAGCACCAGTCCGGGCTGATGCTTGTCGGCGGCGACCTCCCAGATTTCCTTGATGCCAATGCCGTAGCTTTGCGGATCGCGCCCGGCGTCGAGCTTGAAATGCGCGATCAACTCGCGGCCCAGCTGACCGCGCGAGCCTTCGGCGAACACCGTGTACTTGGCCCGCAATTCCATGCCCAGTGCGAAATGATCGGTCGGCTCGCCGTCCTTGCCCAGCCCCTGGTTGCCCGTGGCCACGCCGCAAACACGGCCCTGCTCGTCATAGAGCACCTCGGCCGCAGCGAAGCCGGGGAAAATCTCCACGCCCAGCGCTTCAGCCTGCTGCGCCATCCAGCGCACCAGATTGCCCAGGCTGATGACGTAGTTGCCGTGGTTCTTGAAACAGTCGGGCAGAAAAGCCGCGGGCGCGGGCTTGGCGTTGGCGTCGCTCAGGAACAAAAACTGATCCGCCGTGACCGGCTGATTCAGCGGCGCGCCCATCGCCTTCCAGTCAGGGAACAGTTCGGTCAGCGCGCCGGGGTCCATGATGGCACCGGACAAAATGTGCGCCCCCGGCTCGGAACCTTTTTCCAGCACGCAGACCGAGATCTCGCGCCCGGCCTGCTGCGCCAACTGCTTGAGATGGATGGCCGTAGCCAGTCCGCCAGGGCCCGCCCCGACGACGACGACGTCGTAATCCATGGCCTCGCGCGGGCCGAATTTTTCCAAGAGTTGATGCGGGGTCATCGCGGTCTCCACGGTCAGGCTGTTTTGAGCAGCATTTTAGGCACGGCGCCACAAAAAAAGAACGATCGTTCTATTTTATGACGACGGCATTTCAGACAGCGTAATAGAGCACCGCGAAAAAATGACAGGCCGTGCCTGCGAGCACGAACAGGTGCCAGACGAAGTGCGCGTAGCGCCAGCGCTCGTCGAACACAAAAAACACCACCCCCAGGGTGTAAGACACGCCGCCCGCCACCAGCCAGAACAGCCCCATCGGCGCGATGCGCTCGGCTAGCGGCACGATGGCGATCAGCACCACCCAACCCATGCCCAGATAGAGTGCAGTGGACAAGTGCGGAAAGCGCACCCCGGCAAACGCCTTGAGCAGCAGCCCCATCGCCGCCAGCCCCCAGACCACGCCGAACAAGGTCCACCCCCATCCCCCGCGCAACACGCCCAGGGTGAACGGGGTGTAGGTGCCGGCGATCAGCAGGTAAATGGCGGCATGGTCGAGGCGCTGAAACACCGCCTTGAGCCGCGGCTGCGGCAAGGCGTGGTACAGAGTGGAGGCGAGATAGAGCAGGATGGCGCTGGCGCCGAAAACCGTCGCCCCCACCACGCTGGCCACCGGCTGGTGCCCAAACGCATGAACGATGAGCACGGGCAGCGCAGCAATGGACAGCAACAGCCCGAGCCCGTGGCTGATGCTGTTTGCGATCTCTTCGCCCAGACTCTGCGATCGCAGAGTGGCGATGTCGGTTGCGCCCTCGGTTGCGCGTTCAGTTGCGATTTGTGCCATGCAGCAAATATTAAGCCGCTCCCTGAATTCGCGCACCCGACAGGCTCCTGGAAAATTCCCTGCCTGTGCAAATATCTCCCTGCCGCACTATCCTTGCGCTCACGCAAATTAAGGCTATTTTTGCGTTTTCCCGCACTCCCACGAAGATCCAGACCGTGAGTTCCACCCCCACCACCGCTGCACTCGCCCCGGCTGACAACGCCCCGGCGGAGCAGACCCGCTTTCGCATCCTCGGCGCGATCAGTTTTTCGCATTTCCTCAACGACATGATTCAGTCGTTGATTCTGGCGATCTATCCGCTGTTCAAAACCGATTTCCATCTGAATTTCGCCCAGATCGGTCTGATCACCCTCACCTATCAATTCACCGCTTCGCTGCTGCAGCCGCTGGTGGGCTACTACACCGACAAATATCCCAAGCCCTACTCGCTGGCGGTGGGCATGGGCTGCACCCTGGCCGGGCTGCTCACGCTGTCGGTGGCGCCGACCTTCCCCATCCTGCTGCTGGCCGCGGCCATGGTGGGCACCGGCTCCTCGATCTTCCACCCGGAGTCGTCGCGCGTGGCCCGCATGGCCTCGGGCGGACGCCACGGGCTGGCGCAGTCCATCTTCCAGGTAGGGGGCAATGCGGGCACCGCCACCGGGCCGCTGCTGGCCGCGTGGATCGTGCTGCCGCATGGGCAAAAAAGCGTGGCCTGGTTTTCGCTGGCCGCCCTGCTGGCCATCGTCGTGCTCATCGGCGTGGGTCGCTGGTACAGCCACCAGCACCGCCTGCCGAAGAAGGCCACCGCCATCAAGCATTCACCGGTTCCGCCGTATCTGGTACGCCGCACGCTGGCGGTGCTACTGGCGCTAATCTTCTCCAAGTTCTTCTATTTGGCCAGCATCAACAGTTATCTCATTTTTTATCTGATGCACAAATTCCACGTCAGCACGGAAATTGGGCAATACCACCTGTTTGTCTTCCTCGCCTCGGTCGCTGCGGGAACGCTGATGGGCGGCCCGATCGGTGACCGGGTCGGCCGCAAGGCGGTGATCTGGGTGTCCATCCTCGGCGTGGCGCCCTTCACCCTGATGCTGCCTTACGCCAGTCTGGAGATGTCTGCGGTGCTCAGCGCCATCATCGGCTTCATGCTGGCCTCGGCATTTCCGTCGATGGTGGTCTATGCGCAGGAGCTCATTCCCGGCAAGGTCGGCACCGTGGCCGGGCTGTTCTTCGGCTTGGCGTTTGGCCTGGGCGGTATCGGTGCAGCCGTGCTGGGCCAGTTGGCCGATATGTGGGGCATCGACGCGGTGTACAAAATCTGCTCCTTCCTGCCGCTTATCGGGCTCTTGGCCGTGTTTCTGCCTAATCTGCATCAACCCAAGGCTGCGCCGCCCAAACCCGCAGCCGCCTGACGGCGTTTCGGCCAAACCCCGGGCCCAACCCCGCCCCAGCGGAGTTTTTTCATGGCCGCAGAAAAATGAAACGAGGCTGAAGGGCTGCCGCCCACGGGCGAACCCGGCCCGCCGGGCAAGGTCTATTTCAGGGCGTGTTCACGCAAGTCTTGAAAGGATCATCATCATGTCCATCTCGTATCAAGCCCTGCGCCGGGGCGCACTGATCGGCGCTTTAGTGGGCGTGTCGGCGGCTGGCTTGCTCAGCCCCACTCTGAGCCAGGCTGCGGAGGTTCACCATGCCGGAGATATCTCTTACCTCTGCGGCGGCGTGGGCGAAGGCAGCCTGAAGGCGCTGCAGGCGCGAGCGCCTGAATTCAATCTCGGCTTCTGGATGGTGGAAGGGCCGCAAGGGGCCTATCTGGCCGATGTGCCGATCCACGTCATGCAGCACGGCAAGACCGTGGCCCAGTTCACCGCTGGCGGTCCTTTGTGCTATCTCAAAGCGCCTGCGGGTCAGTACACCATCGTCGGGCGGCACAAACAGCAAGAACGCAAAATCGAGATGCAGACCGGAAACAAAAACGCCTACCTGCGCTGGTGAGGCGCGGGCAGGCGTTGTGCCGTTGTACCCTGCTTCTGCGGTTGATTACAGCGGGCGGCTGATGACTACGGCGCCGCGCAGCTGCCCCGGCGCGTAGCCAGTGGCCGCATCGTGCGGGTAGTCGGTCTTGAGTTTGTCGGCCACGCCGGGTGCGAGTTGCGCGGTGGTGCCGTGGCAAGCCAGGCATTGCGTCTGCAGCACGATGGCCTTGGCGTAATGCAGGGTGGGCTTGCCGTTCTCAGTCACCACTTCGCTCCATTCCAGGGTTTCGGGCTTGGCGCCGGATTTCAGATCGGCGTTCAGATGGCCCAGCGCCTTGTGCTGCCAGACGTTGGGTGTGCCCATGTCGATATTGCGCACTCGGGTGCCCACGCGGGTGATCTTCCAACCGGTCTTGTCGGCCAGACCCATGGCGATTTCGGGGGCGATGGTTTTGCAAACCGTGATCGAACCCGCCGGGCCGTTTTCCTTCATGCTGGCCTGCAGCTTGCCGCTCAGGGTTTTGAGCAGCTCGCCGGTGACGGCGCGAGTGGCCTGCATCTGTTCGGGGCTTGCGGCCTGTTGCGCAAGAGCGGAAACCGGCACAGCTGCAACGGCCAGCGCAGCCATCAAGGGTGGCAAATGACGAGTCAAATGACGCATGAGCATCTCTCCAGAAAATCGCGTCCTGACGACTTGCCGGACACCTTGGCGCGATTATGTAACTAATTGTGTTTCAAGTCTGCCCTAGTTCGCGAGCTTGAGCTTCATATTGATTGAAATCAAACTCACAGCAGACGACCGTCTGACAGCGGCGACATGTCGCACTTTTTTTGCAGTCCCAAACTCAGGTCTGCGGATCGAGGAAGCCCCCCGCGCGATAAGTCAGCACCAGGGTATCGCGCCAGCCGCCTCTGGTTTCGCCTGCGGGCAGGACGGGCCAGGGTGAAGCGCACGCCGCGCTGTCCGGCGAGCTCGAACACCCGGGTTTCGCCACCGCGAATGTCGTGCCGCGAGATCAGCACCACGGCCACAAAATCCACGCCGTCGCGGTGCGCCCCTTCCGGCGTCGGGCGGCCCACACCTTCGCGGGTATCGATGCGGAACTGGTGCGCTTCGATGAACCATTGCGGCGCCGGGCGCACCTGTGCGAACAGCCGCCCCAGCCCGAGCAGCAAGGGCTGCCAGAACGGTGCCCGCTGCAGCTCGTCGGTCAAGGGCGCGAACCAGCGCAACATGCCGCCATGCAGCGCGTTGTAAGAGGTCGGCTGCCAATGCGCACGGTGCGGCGCGGTCTGAAGCTCCGCCTGCCCTGCAGCCGGCTGCCGGGTCTGAATGAAGCTGCCGTGACGCCGGAAGCGATAGTGCCCGCCGTCTTTGAGGTAATCGTCGGGCGGCAGGTCGTTCCACAAACCGAGGGCCGGCGCACAGCTCGCCAGGTCATAACCCGCCATGGCGGCCAGATCGGCGGCGCCCAGCACACAAAAACCTTGCTGCTGCAAGCGCGCCAGCGCGCTGCTGCCCGCGGGCATGGGCGCGCCAAAACTCAGGGTGTCATCGGGCGCCTGCATCATCACTTGCCCCAGCTGTCTCTGAGCGTCGTGGTGCGGTTGAACACGGGCTGCGCCGAGGAATGATCGACCCGGTCGGCGACAAAATAGCCGTGCCGCTCGAACTGAAACGAGGCTCCGGCAGGAGCTATGGCCAGCGCGGGCTCGATATAGGCCTGCACCGTCTGCTTGCTTTGCGGATTGAGCACGGCCAGAAAATCGCGGCCACCCGCGTCGGGATGCGCCTCGGTGAACAGGCGGTCGAACAGCCGCACCTGCGCGGCCACGCCCAGACTGGCGCTCACCCAGGTAATCACGCCTTTGACCTTCACCGCGTCCGCCCCCGGCGTGCCGCTTTTGGTGTCGGGCAACAGTTCGGCCAGCACCTTGATGACCCGCCCATCGGCATCTTTTTCACAGCCGGTGCAAAGAATCACGTAGCCGTATTTCAGCCGCGCCATGCCACCGGGCGTGAGGCGGTGATAACCCTTGGGCGGAACCTCCATGAAGTCTTCACGCTCGATCCACACCTGCGCGGTGAGATCGAACTGCCGCCGCCCCATCTCGGGATGTCCGGGATGGACGGGCGCGCTGCAGGGCTCGGCGTGCGCCGCGTTGCCGAACACCTCGGCCCAGTTGGTGAGTTCGAGCTTGAGGGGATCGAGCACGGCCATCGCACGCGGGGCGCGCGCATCGAGATCGTCGCGCAAAGCCTGTTCGAGCACGCTGTAGTCGATCCA
>NZ_NCKP01000056.1:0-11481 GCF_002282795.1 Thiomonas sp. 13-64-67 | reverse complement strand
GGTGTCGCAGGTGTCGCAGGTGTCGCAGGTGTCGCAGGTGTCGCAGGTGTCGCAGGTGTCGCAGGTGTCGCAGGTGTCGCAGGTGTCGCAGGTGTCGCAACTGTCGCAACTGTCGCAAGGGGTGCAGCAGACAAAACCGGCAGCGTCGCCAGCGCCAGCACATCGGCAGCGGTGGCGTCAGGGTGTGCGTCGCACCAGTCCCAGGCGTCACCCTTCGGCGGCAGATCGATTGTTGCCACGTCGAGGATGTGCACTTCTGCGGCGATGCCTTGCAGCTTGTCGGCAACGTCACGGCCATACTGCACGCCGGGTTCGTCAGCATCGGGCCAGATCACTACAGCGCGGCCTTTCAGCGGCGTCCAATCGGCTGCGCTGGCGCTGTTCGCGCCTCCGCTGGTGGTGGCGATGCTTCCTAGCTTCCCCAGCGCATCGGCGGCCTTTTCGCCCTCGGACACGATCACCACGGCGGCGGGGTCTGCGGCGATGCGGTGCAGGTTGTAGAGGAGTTTCCCTGCAGGTGGTGCGGGCGGTTCACCGATCTCATACCCTGTGCCGTCTGCCGTCCGGCGCATCGGCCTGATCCACTTCGCGCCGGTCTCTGGGTGTTTCAGCCGAATGCGCCAGAACAGCGGTTCTCCGCTGGCGCTGGTGTAGGTGTGCAGCGCTTCGGGCTTGAAACCGTCGCGCAGGGCTGGCGCTGACAATCTGCGGGCGGCCTGCTGGGGTGTTTCCACAGCGTCGAGCACGTCAAGCATGGCGGCCTCCCGTCATGGCTCCCAGCGCCTTTGCAGCAGCGGGGAAGAACTGCTCATAGCGTTGCATCTGGAAAGCCAGCACATCGCCCCCAGACGCGCCGCAGACCATGCAGCGGAATGCGCCGGTCTGCACGTTGACGCGCAGGCTTGGCCGGGTGTCCGGGTGGAAGCAACACAGAGCATCGCGCCAGGTGCCACGGCCATGCAGCGCGCCGAGTTCAGCGGTGAAGTAGCTCTCAGGATCGGGCAGGCGGCTGCGGTCGAAATGCGGGCGCAGCGCCAGCAGTGCGGCGCGGCTCTTTGCCGGTGTGGTGGTGCGGCGGGGGATCATGGTTTCACCCCCACCAGCAGCAGCACGTCGAGCACGATCAGCGCAGCGAGTACCAGTGGCGCGATGTCCAGCAGCAGGCGGTGCAGGCGGCGGCGCATTATTTAGACTCCGTCAGCTTGGCAATGGCTTGCAGCGCGTCCGAAGCTTTCCACACGCTCATGTGGCCTAACTTCGTCGGCTTCGGGAATTTGCCCTCTTTGACAAGCCGGTAGAAGTGCGTCCGTCCGACATTCAGCAGCGCCGGTGTTTTCGGCGTGCCGATGATCTGAGTGATTCGCAGCAGGGCGTTCGGGTGAATATCCGCCGTCGCTGGCGCAACACGGCGCGGCTTGGTTTTCGGAGGGGTTTGAATCTCAGGGCTTTGCATCGCATGTCCTTGGTTAGGGGTGAACATGCGGCGAACTCTGAGCGCGCTAGTCGGTAGCTCGCAACTCGCTATCGAAAATCAAGCAATGGCGCGGCTTGCGCGGGATAGCGCGTCTGTAGCGACTTGGTGGCGAGTTACAGTCTTGGGCGCTTTGGCGTGGGCCAATAGTCTGACGGCTTCCCTTCGCTCCAGATTTTTCGAATCGTCGAATCAGCGAGACTGAATTGAGTGGTTGCTAGCTTGATGTAGTTCTTCTGGCGCTTTCCCTTACATGCAATGATGAAGTCCACGATCTGGCTATCCCTTGATTCCAGGTCAAGGCATGGCTCAGGTGGTTGATTTGCTTCTGGCTGCTCGGCTGGCGTTCCCCGCTCTGCATCCTCTGCTGCTTGCGCTGATTCCACCAGATCAAACCCCAGCGGCTCCAGGTAGGCGCGGGCTTCGTCCACGAGGATTTGCGTCTCCCATCCATCCACCTTTTGGACTGGCACCAGGTCAGCGTCATAGGCGCGCATCCTGCCCGAAAGAATCAGGGCGTTGATAGCCTGAATGTGTTTGTTGGCGATGCGGTACTGCTCGGACTTCGCTTCGTTCGCGTAATCCCGAAAGCCAGCGACAAGATCCCATGCGGGGCGGTCAGGTGCGGCCTGAAATGCGGCCTTGCACTGCGCCCACTGTTCGGGCGTCATGTTCAGTGCATCGGGAATGTTGATGCCCTTCCAGACGGCGCGCAGGTACAGCAAGTCGGCGTCGGTCAGTTCCTCGATTCGGAAATTTTTAGGCTCCGCTTGGGGAATCTTTTTCTGCAAGCTCACGAGGAGTGGTGGCGTGTTCAGCGGTGGGCACAGCAGCGCACCGATGCGGCGGCCTAGCTCCCAGGCGGCAAGGAACGTGCTGCCTGGCTCAATCTCGATATATCGTCCCATTTGCGCTCCTTCTGCGCTGGCCTTCAAAAATGGGCACCAGTCAGGCGGGTGAAGGTTCCCGCTTTTCTCCCCGTCGGGATAGCCTGGCGCGAAACGGGTCAGCGGAAGTAGCGATGCTCCCCCAGCTCGATGCCGGTGAGCGCATTCGGTGGCAGTTGCACATACTTTGCCGCCTCTCTCGCATCGTCGGCTCGCAGAAACGGCCCCGCTAAGGGGTACCCGATACAGCGTTCTCCAGACGGCAGGAGCGCGTCGCACACTACGTAGTAATGGATGCGCTTCACCCCTCGCATGCGAATCGCCAATTCTTCCGGGGTTAAATCGTCGTCATAGCCCAGCTCGCTTTTCGGGTGATGGTTTGTTGCGCCAGTCATGATTTACCTCTCTCAGGTTGTCATGCCTGAAACCGTCAGGCAGCGGTGTTGATCGTCAGGCTGCGCCACGGATCGGAATGATTTCCGCGCCGGTCTTGAGTTTGTCGAGGTAATCGCTCCACGCTTGCATCATCTGCTGGCGCTGCTTGAGAAACTTCGTCCGGTTGTAGCTGGTGCCGAGCGCATCCGGCACGGCGTGCGCAAGCTGGTGTTCGATCACGGCAGGCTCATAGCCCAGGTGTTCGTGCAGGATGGTGCGCGCCACAGATCGCCAGCCGTGTCCGGTCAGTTCGGTGCGGGTGTCGATGCCCAGGCGTCGATAGGCGGCATTGATGGCGGCGTCAGACATGGGCTGTGTCGGTGCGCGTCCGACGAACACCCAGCCTGCGGGTAGGTGGCCTGTCAGCGGGTGCAGATCGCGCAGCAGCTCCACGGCCTGCCGAGACAGGGGAACAAGATGTTCCGTCTTGGTCTTGCTCACGATGTAGCGCCACTGCGCGCCGTCGAGGTCAACATCTTCCCAGCGCATGGTGCGCAGTTCGCCGGGCCTGCAAAACACCATCGGCAGCAGCTTGATGGCGGTGGCCACAATCGGCGTGCCCTTGAAAGCGTCGAGTGCGCGCAGGATGGCGCCCACGGCCTGCGGATCGTCTGCCGGGGCGGGCATGTGTTTGGGGATGTAGGCGGGCAAGGCTCCACGCAGGGCTTGTGTGGGATCGTTGACGGCGCAACCTGTGGCGATGGCATAGCGGATCACTTGGCCGATGTTCTGCTGCGCGCGGTGCGCGGTTTCCAGCACGCCACGGCCTTCAATCCGGCGCAGCACGGCCAAGATGTCCGGCGCGGTGATTTCGGCAACAGGGCGGCGGCCAAGATAGGGGAACACGTCGCGCTCAAGGCGGCGGACAACCTTGTCCCGATGGCTGGCGGCTTTGGCGTCGAGGTGGCGTGCAATCCAGTCGCGTGCAACGGTTTCAAACATGCCGGGTAGCGGCTTGCCTTCGCTCACCAGGGCAGCGTGCTCTGCCTCGGCTTTCTGTTCTGCTTTGCGCTGTTGTTTGGCGTCTGCCGGGTCAATGGGCGGATCAGCGGCAAGCATTCCACGCGCATCTGCATGGCGCTTGCGGCCTTCGGATAGTGTCACATCGGGATACGCGCCCAGCGCCAGCGTCTTGCGCTTGCCTGCAAAGCGGTAGTCGTACCGCCAAAGCTTTCCGCCGGATACCGTCACCAGCAGGTACAGCCCTTTTTCGTCGGGCAGCTTGCGCGGCTTGTCGGTCGGCTTGGCTTGGCGAACGGCGGTATCTGTCAGCGGCATGACGGTATTTCCTCGGTCGATACCGTCAAAAAAGACGGGATACCGTCCAAGATACCGTCAGGAAATACCGGCTGTCAACGCACTGCGGCGCACTACTACGAACGAAAAAAGGCCGTAAAGCGTTGATTTCTCTTTGCTTTACGGCCTTCTGCGTACTGCTACGAACGTGTTGATGGTGGACCGAAGGAGGATCGAACTCCCGACCTCTGCATTGCGAACGCAGCGCTCTCCCAGCTGAGCTATCGGCCCGAAAAGCAAAATCATAACCGACGCCGGGAAGCGGGATCGATTGCCGGGGATGGGGTGATTGGTAACGAACGGTATCTCAGGTGGTGAGGTGCGACTTCCAGGCCTACCATCAAGTCGTCATAAATCCGTATTCGAACCCGGTGGGGTGGGATGATGCGTTACGACGCTGCGGTGCTCGACCGCCAATTCAACAATCGTGAGCTGGTGCCCGACTGGGCCGACTATCTCGCGCGCTGGAAGCGCGACTCGCAGGAGGCGCGGTTGAACTGGCCCTGCCTGCTCGATCTGCCGTATGGCGATTCGATTGCACAGACACTGGACTGGTTCGCCCCGGCCGCGACGGGGTTGGCGCCCTGTCTGGTGTTCATCCACGGGGGCTGGTGGCGTTCGCTGGACAAGGCTGATCACAGTTTCATCGCGCCGCCGTTCGTAGCGCGCGGAGTGCATGTGGTGGTGGTGAATTACGCGCTTGCCCCCGGGGCGCCGTTGCAGCAGATCGTGGGCGATGTGGTGCAGGCGCTGGCGTGGGTCTGGCGACGGGCGGAAGACTTTGGCGTGGATCGTTCGCGCATCGTGTTGGCGGGGCATTCTGCGGGTGCGCATCTGGCGGCCATGATGCTGGCCTGCCGCTTCGATTGGTACGGCGACGATCTGCCGGCCCAGATTCCGGCGGGGGCTCTCGCGTTGTCGGGGGTGTACGACCTGGAGGCGGTGCGCAAGACGGCGTTTTTGCAGCGCGACCTGAAGCTCACGCAACATTCGGCGCGGGCGATGTCGCCGGCGTGGTTGCCTCCCGCCGGGCCGGCTGCGCTAGCCTTGGCGGTGGGCGCTGACGAGTCTGAGGCTTTTCACGCGCAGGCCCGGTTGATGCACCGCCACTGGCCCGGATCGGGCAAGACGCTGGTCGTTCCGGGCGCGCATCACTTTTCGGCGCTGGACGCGCTGGCGCAGCCGGGGTCTGTGTTGCACAGCCGTCTGTGGGATCTGATCGGGACGCGAGAGCGCGAGCGCGTGAGCGAAACGGCCGACGCCGCCAACACCGTCGATTCCGCGCAAGACCTCACTCCGGCCGATTGAGCCCGTCCTGTTGCGACTCCAGCACCCGCAGCAGGCTGGAGGTGTCGTCCCGTCCCCAGCCGGATTTCATCAGCGCATCGAGTTGGCGCTGTACCTGTTCCAGTGCGGGCAGATGCAGCCCGGCGGCCTTGGCCGATGCGGCGATCAGGCCGAAGTCCTTGGCGTGCAGCCGGGCTTCGATGCCCGCGGCGAAATCGCGCTGCGCCATTTTCGGGCCCATCAGATCCAGCATGCGGCTGCCGGCAAAACCTGTGGAAATGGCGCCGAGCACCGCGTGGGCGTCCACGCCTTGCCGCGTGGCATAAAGCAAAGCCTCGGCGATGGCTTCGATGGTGACGACCTGAATGAGTTGATTGCAGGCCTTGGCCACCTGGCCGCTGCCGCTGGGCCCGAGGTGGCGCACGTTTTGGCCGAGGGCGCGCAGCAAGGGAAGGGCGCGGGCGAACACTGCGGCATCGCCGCCGACCATGATGCTCAGGCTGGCTTGCTTCGCGCCGTTCACGCCGCCCGACACGGGGGCGTCGAGAAAATGCAGCCCGGCGGCCTGCAGGGTCTGCCCGATTTCACGCGCGCCTTCTGGTGAGATGGTGCTGTGGTCGACGCACACCGCGCCGGGCTGTGCGCCGCGCAAAGCACCCTCCGGGCCGCAGAGCACGTTGCGCACGTCTTCGGTCGAGGTGACGTTGGTGAAAATGAACTCGGCGCCGCGCGCGGCCTCTGCCGGGCTGGTGCAGAGGTGAACGCCCAGCTCGGCCGCGGCAGCACGGCTGCTGTCGCTGCGGGCATAGGCTTTGGCGCTGCAGCCCAGTTGCAGCAAATGGCCCAGCATGGGCGCACCCATGGCACCCAGGCCGATGAAAGCAATTGAAGTCGTCATGTCGGACCAGTTAGAGTTTGATTTGCCTTTTGCTTCGCGGCCTCAAAATATCGGCAAAGGTGGACGAAAGGGCGAGCGGCATAAGCAAGGATAAGGAAGGCATAGGGGCCTTCTATAGCCTGAATTGAAAGTGTCCATTGGACGTTCAGGGACGCGTTCTCTACAGTGTGCACTGCAACATAAATGAAGGTAAAACCTTCTCTACAAGCTCGGCAACAGCCGAACGTCAACAGCAACCTCAAGGAGTTTCACATGTCTTTGATCAACACTGAAGTCAAACCTTTCAAGGCCACCGCTTTCCAGAATGGCAAGTTTTTCGACGTGACCGAGGCCAGCCTGAAGGGCAAATGGTCGGTCGTGGTGTTCTACCCCGCCGACTTCACCTTTGTCTGCCCGACCGAGCTTGAAGACCTGGCCGACAACTACGACACTTTCAAGGCTCTTGGGGTGGAAATTTACAGCGTTTCGACGGATACGCATTTCGCCCACAAAGCCTGGCACGACACCTCCGAAGCGATCAAGAAGGTGAACTATCCGATGATCGGCGACCCGACCGGCGCGCTGACCCGCAATTTCGATGTGATGATCGAAGAAGAAGGCCTGGCGCTGCGCGGCACCTTCCTGATCAACCCGGAAGGCGTGATCAAGCTGTGCGAAATTCATGACAACGGCATCGGCCGCGACGCCAAGGAACTGCTGCGCAAGGTTCAGGCCGCGCAGTATGTGGCCTCGCATCCGGGCGAAGTCTGCCCGGCCAAGTGGAAGCAAGGCGCAGCCACGCTCAAGCCTTCGCTGGATCTGGTCGGCAAGATCTGATTTTCAGCCCCTCGTAGAGCCTGGTCCAGTAGTCAGTAGTCTTTGGGTCAGGCCGCGTCTCTTTGAATCGGCACGCGGCGCACGGCAATCCGCCGGGCAAAACAACAGCCTATTGCCGCCCGACCCTCACCTGCACCTCGAAGGAGCACGCCATGCTCGACGACACCCTGCTTTCCCAACTCAAGACTTACCTGGAGCGCGTCTCTCAGCTGTTCACCCTGGTCGCCTCTCTGGACGATAGCGAGAACGCGGCGCAGATGCGCACTCTCCTGGAGCAGATCGCGAGCCTGTCCGACAAGATTTCGGTGCGATTCGACGGCACCGACGCGCGGCGCCCGTCCTTCGCTCTGGAGCGTGTCTCGGGCCAGCCGCAGCATTTGCGGTTTGCCGCGATTCCGCTGGGCCAGGAATTCACCTCGCTGGTGCTGGCGTTGCTGTGGACCGGCGGCCATCCGCCCAAGGTCGAGGCCGAGACCCTCGAAGCGATTCGCCAGCTCGACGGCGACTATCGCTTCGAGGTGTATATGTCGCTGAGCTGCCATAACTGCCCGGACGTAGTGCAGGCGCTGTCGCTCATGGCGGTGTTCAACCCGCGCGTGCAAACAGTGGTGATCGACGGTGCGCTGTATCAGAGCGAGGTCGAGTCGCGGCAGATCATGGCGGTGCCCACGGTGTATCTCAATGGCGAGCTGTTCGGCAGCGGGCGCATGGATGTGGAGGAGATCGTCGCTAAGCTGGACAGCGGCTCTGCGCAGCGCGACGCCGCCAAGCTCAACGCCAAAGCGCCTTACGACGTGCTGATTGTGGGCGGCGGCCCCGCTGGCGCGGCGGCTGCGGTTTACGCGGCGCGCAAGGGCATTCGCGTGGGGCTGGCAGCCGAGCGTTTCGGCGGACAGGTCAACGACACATTGGCGATCGAAAACTACATTTCGGTGCTGGAAACCGATGGCCCGAAATTCGGCATGGCGCTCGAAGCGCATGTGCGGCAGTACGGCGTAGAGATTCTCAATCAACAGCGCGCCGAAAAGCTCATTCCCGCGGAGCACCAAGGCGGGTTGATCGGTGTGCAGTTTGCCCACGGCGGCCGCCTGCAGGCGCGTAGCGTCATCCTCTCCACCGGCGCGCGCTGGCGCAATGTGAACGTGCCGGGCGAAGCCGAGTACCGCAACAAGGGCGTGGCGTACTGCCCGCATTGCGACGGCCCGCTGTTCAAGGGCAAGCGGGTGAGCGTGATCGGCGGCGGCAACTCGGGCGTGGAAGCCGCCATCGATCTGGCGGGTCTGGTGGCGCACGTCACTCTGCTGGAATTCGCGCCCGAGCTACGCGCTGACGCAGTGCTGGTGAGCAAGCTGCGCAGTCTGCCCAATGTCACCATTCACACCAACGCGCAAACCACCGAAATCACCGGCGACGGCAGCAAGGTCAACGGCCTCACCTACACCGACCGCGCCAGCGGCGCCAGCCATCATCTGGAGTTGGAAGGCGTGTTCGTGCAGATCGGCCTGGTGCCCAACACCGAGTGGCTCAAAGGCGTGGTCGAACTCAGCCGATTCGGCGAAATCGTGGTGGATGCCAAAGGCCAGACCTCGGTCTCTGGCGTCATGGCTGCAGGCGACGTGACGACCGTGCCCTACAAGCAGATCGTTATCGCCGCGGGTGATGGCGCCAAGGCCGCGCTCAGCGCCTTTGACTATCTCATCCGCACCCCGGCGCCGCAGATGGCCGAAGCCGTGGCCGCCTGATGGGATAACTGCGCGGGGCAGGCCGTCGATACACTTGTGCAGCACTCTGACTTCGTGAGAACCGACATGCTGTTGATGGTCCTGTCCCCCGCCAAATCGCTCGACTACACCACCCCGCCCACGACGTCCATCGCCACCCAGCCTCAGTTCACCCTGCAGGCCGAGGTGCTGGTGGACGGGCTGCGCAAGCAAAGCCCGCAGCAGCTCAGCGCGCTCATGGGCATTTCCGACAAACTCGCCGCGCTCAACGCCGCGCGCTTTGCCGAATGGCAGCCCAGCTTCACCCCGCAAGACAGCAAGCAGGCGGTGTTGGCATTCAATGGCGATGTGTACGAAGGGCTCGATGCCCGCAGTCTGAGTGAAGCCGATCTGCAATGGGCACAGCAGTATCTGCGCGTGCTCAGCGGGCTTTACGGCGTGCTGCGCCCACTCGATCTCATGCGGCCCTACCGTCTGGAGATGGGCACGGCCTGGCCCAATGCCAAGGGCAAGGATTTGTACGCCTACTGGGGGACGCAAATCGCCGAAAACCTCAACGCCGAATTGGCTGGCGGCAAGGGCGAGCCGGTGCTGGTGAATCTGGCTTCCGACGAATACTTCCGTAGCGTGGATCGCAAAGCGCTCAAGGCGCGCGTGGTGCAGCCGGTGTTTCAGGACGGCACGCCCCAGACCGGCTACAAAATCGTGAGCTTTTACGCCAAGCGTGCGCGCGGGCTGATGGCGCGCTATGTCATTCAACATCGCTTGACTCAGGTGGATGCGCTCAAGGCGTTCGACAGCGACGGCTACCGCTTCGTGCCCGAGGCCTCCAAGATTGATCAGTGGGTTTTCCGCCGCGACAAGGTTTCTGCATGAACGCATCGCCGGTTTTAACGGTTTACGGTTTGACTCAGTGCGACACCGTCAAGCGGGCGCGGCAGTGGCTGCAGGCGCAGAGCGTGGATTTTCAGTTTGTCGATTTCAAGAAAACCCCGCCCACTGCCGCGCAGATCTCAGCCTGGGCCGAGGCCGTCGGCTGGGAGGCGCTGCTGAACAAGCGCGGCACCACCTGGCGCAAGCTCGATGCGGCTACGCAGGCCCGCGTGGTCGATGCGCCTAGCGCGGTGGCGGTTCTGGCGCAGCATCCCAGCGCCATCAAACGGCCCGTGGTCGAGGCCGGTGGGCAGCTTTTGGTCGGGTTTGACGAAGCAGATTGGCGCGCCGCGCTATCCCCGTTCTTGCCGCCGTTCTCATGACAAGCGCCGGGCGAGTTCACTGCCCAGCGCCAGCAGGGTGAGGGTGGGCGGCAGCCCCCAGGGCTCGGGAATGACCGAGGCGTCGCACACATGCAGATTCGGGCTATGGCAGCTCAGGCTTTCGTCGAGCATTTCGCCCAGACGCACGCTGCCGCCGGGGTGCGCCGCCACCCAGGGCGACACATAAGGTTTGCCCGAACCGGCGGCCTTTAGCACCGCGCGCGCCTGCTCCACGCCCGCGCGCATTTTCAGCCGGTCGCTCGGCCCGAAGCGCCGCCAGGGGCGCCCGTGCGGGTCGATGCGGCCTTCGATGTCGTCGCGGATTTTCACCATGATCATCGCCGTGTGGCCGTAGCTGAGCAACTGATCAGGCCGACCGGCAGCCCAGGTGAAGGCGCGGAAAAAATTGGCCGGAACCGTGATGTCCGACAGCATGTAGCCCGCGTCGGCGTTGAAATAACCCGCCGACATGGAGATGTCGTGCGGGCGTCGCAGAGCCGGCACGTGGCCCATGACAATGCGCAGTGGGTCGCAAAAAAAACCGTCACCCGCCTGCTCCACGCCGCTGTGCTGCAGGATGGCCGGGCTGGCAATGCCGCCCGCACTCAGAATCACCCGTCCCGCGCGGAAGATTTGCGCCGCGCCGCCCTGGTGTTGCGCTTCCACCCCGATGGCCCGGCCCTGGTCGAACAGCACGCGCGTGACCCGAACGCCGGTCTGCAGATCCGCGCCGTGGCGGATCGCCTGCTGCAACAGCGTCTGCGCCGACCAGAAGGCCTCCGGCGGGCAGATGCCCTGTGCGCAGCGCGATTGGTCGATCATCTTGGGCAACGGCTGCCAGGGCAGACCCAGAGACTCTCCGGCCTGCATCAGCAGAGAGGGAATCGGGGTGAGCAGATCGTCGCGCAAAGGGGCATGCGGCAGTTCGGACTGCACCCGTTCGAGCGCGGCGGCAAGGTCGATGCCGTGACGGGCAAACATCGCCAGCGGCGGGGGCGTGGCGGTGTGATAGAAGGTGACCGATCCGCCGCCCACCCGCAGGCTGCGCAGCAGCACCACGCCGGGCGCGATGTGCATCGCCTCTTTGCGGCGCAGGAGTTTGAGCAGGTTGGTGCCGGGAGGCGGCCCCGAGCCCTGTTCCAGAATGCGCACCCGCGCACCGGCGCGGGCCAGATCCCGCGCCACCATCGCGCCCGCCGGGCCCGATCCGACCACGAGAACGTCGGGGATCGGCGCGGCGTCTGTCATGCGGGTGCGCTGTGGCGAGAGCGCTCAGGCCGCCAGCAACTGCCGCAGCACAAAGGGCAGGATGCCACCGTTGCGGTAGTAATCGACCTCGATCGGCGTGTCGATGCGCAGCTTGAGCTTGACCTGCTGCTTGCTGCCGTCCGCCCGGGTGATGGTCAGCAGCGCG
>NZ_NCKP01000055.1:0-36172 GCF_002282795.1 Thiomonas sp. 13-64-67 | reverse complement strand
AACCTTCGGTCTGCCTGTTCTCATCGCGGTCTCTCCAGTTCCAAGATACCGCACTGGCATGCAAGACTAATGCCATTTAATAACGGGACAGGACACTAGGCAGAACAGATATTTGCGGATGGGGCTGTCAATCACGAAGCCAAAGACCTGCAACTGAGGGGCAGTAACAGACCCAGACGATGACCCATTGGTCAACCACGGCACATGAGCGAATACCCAGTCGGAAAAGAACTGCGCGGCCAGTGTGGCTACGGCCAGATATAGCCCGCGGATGCGCAAACTCGGTAGACCGAACACCATGCCAGCCAGGGCAGCAATCAGTCCGCCCAGTACCAGCGCGATCAGTAGCGGCATGCCGGGCAGACGTACCATCAAGTTGAAGGCCGCGTAGGCGCCTACTGCCATAAAAGCGCCCGTGCCAAGCGAAATCTGGCCACAGTAGCCGACCAATACATTGAGACCAATTGCGGCCAGCGCCAGTATGAGAAACGGCACCAATAAAGCGCGAAGCAGGTAATCCGAGCCCAGCAAGGGCACGGCGACAAAGGCGATCAACAACACGGCGCCGATGAACAAGCGATCCTGACGGATCGGGAAGATCTGGGCGTCATCGACGTAGCGGGTCTTGAACTGGCCATTTTCACGATAGAGCATCGAGTTGCCTCCTATCAAACGCGGTCGATGATGCGTTCGCCAAAAAGCCCTTGCGGCCGCGCGAGAAGTACCAGTAGGGCTAGCAGGTAGGCAAACCAGCTTTCAATTCCGCCACCGAGCAATGGGCCGAGGTAGACCTCGGCAAGCTTCTCGCCGAGGCCGACGATGAGGCCACCGACGATAGCTCCCGGCACCGAGGTGAGCCCGCCAAGAATGACCACCGGCAGACCCTTGAGCGCAATAAGCGATAGCGAAAATTGCACCCCCAGCTTGGAGCCCCAGATCATTCCGGTCACCAAAGCGACCAAGCCGGCGATGGACCACACAATCACCCACATGCGTGACAGCGGGATGCCGATGGACTGCGCTGCTTGGTGGTCGTCGGCGACGGCACGCAATGCCCGACCAACGCCCGATTTCTGGAAGAATAGGGTGAGCAGAGCAACTAGGGCCGCTGCCGAACCTGCGGCGATGAGGTCTTCGTTGCTCACCAGGATGCCGCCCGGTATCAATGACTCCAACATGATGGTGGGCTGCTTGGGCATGCCGAGATCAATGGGGTAAATGTCGTCACCCCAGACCATTTGTCCCAACCCTTCGAGGAAGTAAGCCACGCCAAGGGTCGCCATCAACAAGGTGACGCCTTCCTGATTGATCAAATGGCGTAGCACCAGCCTTTCAATCAACCAGGCAAGCACCACCATGATGGCGAAAGCCAGCAGAAAGGCCAGCGGCCAGGGCATGTGTTCCTGGAGTCGCGCCATGGCCAGCGCGGCGAATAGCACCATTGCACCCTGGGCAAAGTTGAACACCCCGGAGGCTTTGTAGATCAACACGAAGCCCAGCGCGATCAGGGCGTAGAGCACGCCGGACATGAGGCCGGCGATGATGGTTTCGATGAAAAATCCCATGGTTTCTCACCCTTCCTGTGTGGCCGATCCGAGGTAGGCGCGGATCACCTCCGGGTTCGCGCGTACCGCATCAGGGGTGTCATCGGCAATCTGGCGGCCATAGTCCAGCACAACGACTCGGTCTGACAGATCCATCACCACCCCCATGTCGTGTTCGATCAATACGATCGTTGTGCCGAACTCCTCGCGCGCTTCGAGGATGAAGCGGCTCATGTCTTCCTTTTCTTCCAGATTCATGCCGGCCATAGGCTCATCGAGCAGTAGTAGCTTGGGCTCCATCGCCAAGGCGCGGCCCAGGTCTACCCGTTTCTGCAGACCGTAAGGCAGACGTCCCACAGGCACTTTGCGCCAAGCCTGGATTTCGAGGAAATCGATGATGCGTTCGGCCACCAAGCGGTGCGTGACCTCCTCGCGCACGGCTGGTCTGAGCCGCAAGGCCTGAGAGAGCAGGCCGCAGCGCATGTGCAGATTGCGGCCCGCCATGATGTTGTCGAGCACGCTCATGCCCGAGAACAGCGCCAGATTTTGGAAGGTACGTGCAATGCCCAATTTTGCCGCGAGAACGGGGCGCATCAAACCCAGCGTTTGGCCGGCAAAAGTCAAGCGTCCCTGCTGGGGCTGATAGACGCCATTGATCACATTGAGCAGTGAACTCTTTCCGGCGCCGTTGGGTCCGATGATCGCCCGGATTTCGCCTGGCTGAACATCGAAGCCGATACTCTGCAGCGCCTTGATGCCACCGAATTGCAGGTGGATATCTTCCAGCCGCAACACCGGCATTTGGGGTGCGGCGAGCGCTTGCGCCGACGAAGGTTGTGTGAAGGCTGATGCGGTGTCGAACAGGGCGGCCATGGTGGGTCTCACGAGATCAGGCAGCCGAGCGCAGTGCCGGGTAAACCTGGGCATTGCGCAGTCTCAAGTCAGACTGAACGGTGCCCGTGCGGCCATCGTCAAAGCGCACCTGCACGCTCAGATGGTGATGAGTCTGAGCGGGGTCATACAACGCAGCGACAAGACTGCCGTATTTTTCTGCCACGAAACGGCGGCGTACCTTTCGAGTCCGTGTGAGTTCGTCGTCGTCCGGATCGAGCTCCTTGTGGAGTACGGCAAAGCGGTGGATCTGCAAGGCGGCCGTGTGTGGGTCTGCGGCAAGATCGGCGTTGACCTTGGCTACGCACTCAGCCACGAGATCGGCGACTTCTGACTTGCCTGAAAGATCGGCGTAACCGGTGTACGGCAGACCGAACTTTTCGGCCCAACTCCCTACCGCTGGAAAGTCGATATTGATCATTGCGACCACATGGTCGCGTCCTGCCCCAAAGGCCACCGCCTCTTTGATTGCCGGGAAAAACTTCAGCCTGTTTTCAATCAGTTTGGGGGCAAACAACGCTCCGCCCGAGAGTGCCGACACATCCTTGGCGCGATCGATAATGCGCAGCTGACCATCCGGTTCCAGCCAACCGGCGTCTCCGGTGTGGTACCAACCGTCGGCATCAAGCACTTCGGAAGTGGCCTCCGGGTTCTTGTAGTACTCGCGCAGCAGACCAGCGCTGCGAAGCAGAATTTCTCCGTGCTCAGCGACCCGCAGTTCCACGCCCGGCGCTGGAAGACCGACGCTGTCGCTGCGCACGCCGTTATCGGGTTGCATGCAGACGAAGACGGCGGTTTCAGTGGAGCCATAGAGCTGTTTGAGGTTGATGCCAATAGACCGATAGAAACGGAATAGTTCCGGCCCGATTGCCTCTCCCGCGGTATAGGCCACGCGGATTCGGCTCATTCCCAGCACGTTGCGCAGCGGCGCCAGTATCAATAGGTCGGCTATGGGCAACAACAAGAGATCAAGCTTGCGGGGCGGCTTGCCATTGTCTTTCGCCGCGTGCACCCTTTGGGCGATGGCCAGACTGGCGTCGAACAAGCGGCGCTTGGGGGTTGCGGCATCGTCCATGCGCACGCGCACGTCGGTGAGCAGCGCTTCGAATACCCGGGGCGGGGCGAAGTAATAAGTCGGGCCGATTTCGTGCAGGTCGATCGCCACGGTCGAAGGCGATTCCGGGCAGTTCACCGTGTATCCGCAGACCAGATGCTGGGCGTAGGAAAAGATGTTCTGTCCGATCCAAGCCGGTGGCAGGTAGGCGAGTACCTCTTCCTGTGGCCCAAGTCGGTCAAAGGCAGCACCGGCACGAGCGCGGTCGATCAAACTACCGTGCGTGTGCACAACCCCTTTGGGTTTGCCGGTGGTGCCAGAAGTGAAGAAGAGTGCAGCCACGTCGTCTGTCTCGATGGACTGCACGACGGCATCGAAGCCGCCAGAATGGTGGGTCCACCAGTCAGCGCCCTCGGTTTCAATCTGATCAAGACTGAGGAGACAGGCCGCCTCGGCCTTTCTGAGCCCGCGCGGATCGTGATAAAGAATGTGCTGCAGAAATGGAAGCTGATCGCGGATGTCCAGCAGCTTGTCGACCTGCTCCTCGTTCTCCGCCACCGCGAGTTTCACCTCGGCGATTTGCAGTGGGTAGACCAACTCGGCTGCGACGGCGTCTTGGTAAAGCGGTGAGGGGATTGCGCCCAAACATTGAGCGGCCAGCATGGTGGCATAAAGGCGCGGCCGGTTCTCGCCGATGATTGCAATATGGTCGCCTCGGCTGACCCCCAATTTGGCAAGACCACCTGCAAGCTGCTGTACCCAGTCGAGTGCCCGATCCCAGGTGGTTTCCTGCCAGATGCCCAACTCCTTTTCGCGCCACGCGATTCCCTTGGGACGGATTCTGGCCTGCTCGCAAAGAAGCTGGGGGAATGTCCTTCCAGTGGAATGCGTATACTCCATGTCTCCTCCTTTGGCTACCGGGTAGACGGTTACAACCGAATGACAAAAACCCAGGTGAAATTACATTTTGAAACGGAGTGTATGCAGTTGTTTGGTGCACATTTGTCTTCCAGCTGACAATTCATCCAGAAAATGACTAGGGATTACACGGAGAGTGAAAGGTCGTGCGCATGGATGCATGTCCTGACCGAGCACGAGCGAGAGCGGGTGCGTGGCTCCTTGCATCGGCAAAATGTTGATGCGGGTGCGATGATTTGTCACCGTGGCGATGAAGCGCGGTACTGGGTAGGTGTGCTGGACGGGCTGGTCAAGATTTCCTCGGTCTCGGTCAGCGGGAAATCTCTGACTTACACGGGCGTGGCGCCGGGCGGATGGTTTGGTGAGGGCACTCTGCTAAAAGGCGAGCATTGGCGCTATGACGTCATTGCGTTGCGCAATAGCCATATAGGCCTGTTGCCGGCCGAGTGCTTTTTCTGGCTGTTGGACCGTAGTCTCGAGTTCAATCGGGTCATCGTCAACCAACTCAACGAGCGGCTCGGGCAGTTCATAGGCCAACTCCAAATTGACCGACTTTCAGGCGCAGATGAACGGGTTGCCCGTACGGTTGCCGCTATGTTTCATCCCATCCTTTATCCCGGCGTGGATAGGTGGCTGCGTATCTCTCAGGAAGAGCTTGGATATCTCTGCGGTCTATCGCGTCAACGGGTGAACAAGGCGTTGAGTCATCTCTGCAGTCTGGGATTACTGCAGCTACGCTATGGCGGAATTGAAGTGCCCGATCTCAATGCGCTGCGGGCATACGAATCCGACGGGGCCGAGGGCGAAGCATCGGTTCTGCGAGGTCTAGGGTAAGTCCTTAGAATGCGCCAGTTGCCCTGCGGTGCGGGGCATTTTCCGAAGAGAGACTGAATTGTCTCGCACGTCTTTCCTGCCCAACCTCCCTCCAAACATGCAAGACACTTTTGCTCGGCCCATTGTCCAGATCGACGCGCTCGATTTTGGGTATGGCGAGCGGCCGATTCTGCGTCACATCGACATGACCATTCAGCGGGGTCAGGTGGTCGCGGTGATGGGCGCATCGGGCGGGGGGAAGACCACGCTGCTGCGGCTGATCGGCGGGCAGGTCAGGCCCCAGCGGGGTTCGGTGCGGTTCGAGGGACAAGACCTGGCCGGTGCGTCGCAGGATCAGATTTTCGCCATGCGGCGGCGCATGGGCATGTTGTTTCAGTTCGGCGCCCTGTTTACCGATATGAGCGTGTTCGACAACGTGGCGTTTCCCTTGCGCGAGCACACGGATTTGCCGGATTCGATGATTCGCGATCTGGTGCTGATGAAGCTCAACGCCGTCGGGCTGCGTGGAGCGCGCGATCTTTATCCCGCAGAGCTTTCGGGCGGGATGGCGCGACGGGTGGCGATGGCGCGGGCCATTGCGCTCGATCCGGCGCTGGTGATGTATGACGAGCCGTTTGCCGGGCTCGACCCCATTTCGCTGGGGATTTCGGCGCGGTTGATCCGCAGCCTCAACGACGCGCTGGGCCTGAGCAGCATGCACGGCACGCCGCAGCAGATGCGCGAGAGCACCGATCCCCTGGTGCATCAGTTCGTGCGCGGCGAGCCCGACGGCCCGGTGCATTTTCATTACCCGGCTGCGGCGATTGGCGATGATTTTTTGCGGCCTGACAGCGTGCGCAAGGAGCGGGCATGACGCTGGCCGACAGACTGGTTTCCATCGGCGCCGGCACACGGCAACTGCTGTCCAGCCTGGGTTATGCGGCGCGGTTGTTCGCGCGGCTGATTTTGCTGGTCGGCCGGGTGTTCATGCGTCCCAGCCTGCTGATTCAGCAGATGTATTTTCTCGGCAATCTGTCGCTGGTCATCATTGCGGTGTCGGGTCTGTTCGTCGGCTTCGTGCTCGGGCTGCAGGGTTACTACACCTTGTCGCGTTACGGTTCGTCGAGCGCGCTGGGGGTGCTGGTGGCGCTGTCGCTGGTGCGCGAGCTCGGGCCCGTCGTCACGGCCTTGCTGTTCGCCGGTCGCGCGGGCACCTCGCTGACTGCCGAAATCGGTCTGATGAAGGCCGGCGAGCAGATTGCGGCGATGGAGATGATGGCCGTCGATCCGGTGGTGCGCGTGCTTGCTCCGCGGTTCTGGGCCGGTGTGATTGTCATGCCCCTGCTGGCGGCTGTGTTCAGCGCGGTGGGCATCATGGGCGGCTATGTGGTTGGCGTGGTGATGATCGGCGTCGATGCCGGGCAGTTCTGGTCGCAGATGCAAAGTGGCGTCGATGTGTTCAAGGATGTGGGTAATGGGGTGATCAAAAGCGTGGTGTTCGGCCTGGCCGTCACCTTCGTCGCACTGTTGCAAGGCTGGCGCAGTCAGCCGACGCCCGAGGGCGTGTCGCGGGCCACCACGCGCACCGTGGTCATTGCTTCGCTGGCGGTACTGGCACTGGACTTTGTGCTGACCGCCATGATGTTCAGCACCTGAGGGCATGAGGCCCTGGAGTTGTCGCAAATGAATCAACGAAAAATCGATCTGTGGGTGGGCATACTCGTTGTGCTGGGAGCTGCCGCCTTGCTGTTTCTGGCGCTCAAGGCGGGCAATCTGCTGCAGATCAACTGGGGGCCGACCTATACGGTGACGGCCCGGTTTGACAATATCGGCGGCCTCAAGGCAGACGCGCCGGTGAAGAGCGCGGGCGTGGTCGTGGGGCGGGTGACGACCATCACGTTTGACAATCAGACCTTCCAGGCCGATGTGCACATGGCCATCGATCAGCGTTTCAAATTCCCGGTGGATACCTCGGCCAAGATTCTGACGGCCGGTTTGCTGGGCGACCAATACATTGATTTCAGCCCCGGCGGCAGTGAAAAGAATCTGGCCAACGGCTCAGTGATTCGCAATACCCAGTCGGCCGTGGTGCTCGAAAATCTGATCGGTCAATTCCTCTACAACAAAGCCGCTTCGAGCGGGGCGGGAGACGGCAAATGAAACCGATGGCGCGATTCATTCCGCTGCTGGCGCTGGCTGCCCTGGGCGGCTGTGCCACGCACAACCCGCAAGACCCGCTAGAGCCTTACAACCGGGCGATGTTCACCATCAATGACAAGGTCGACAAGGCCGTGCTCAAGCCAGTTGCCACCGGCTATAAAGCCGTCACGCCCACGCCGATTCGCCACGGTGTGACCAATTTCTTCGGCAATTTTGGCGATGTGTGGTCGATGACCAATGACTTTCTGCAGGGCAATGTGCACGATGGCCTGAGTACCTTCATGCGTGTCGGGGTCAATACCGTCTTCGGTCTGTTTGGCACCCTCGACATCGCTACCGAGATGGGCATTTACAAACACCCCAACGATTTCGGGCTCACGCTGGCGCGCTGGGGCGTGGGTTCCGGGCCGTATGTGGTGCTGCCGTTCTACGGACCGAGCACGGTGCGCGACGCCGCTGGCACCGGGGTGTTTCTCGCTTATGGCCCAACGGCGCAGATCAGCCCGCCCAGCGCCAGCTATGGCGCACTGGCGCTCAATCTGGTGAATACCCGCGCCAATCTGCTGAGCGCCTCCAATCTGTTCGACCAGATTGCGCTCGATCCCTACGTCTTTACACGCAGCGCCTACGAACAGCGCCGCAAATCCCAGGTTGAAGAGGTGCGCGACCGGCCCATCATCGATCTGGGCGAGCCCAATCCGCTGGCCAAGTACAGCTACGACGACGCGAACGGGGGCCTGATGAGTTTTGCCTCCCCGACGCCAACTGCCGCGGCCAGTGCGGCGAACTCGGGTGCCAAGCCAGACGCCCCCTCGCACTGAACCGACTGCCGCTGTCATCCTCAGGGGCGGCCGCGCGTTAATCGACACAACACAAGAACTGGAGAACCTCCCATGCTTCGACGCCACTTCATGGCTTTATCTCTGTCCTCCGCGGTGATGCTGGCCGGGGTTCCGGTGCTCGCTCAGGCCGCAGACACACTCTCGCCGCCGCAACTGATCGAGACCATGTCAAACGAGATCATTCGCGATGTGCAGCAGGATCCAAAACTACGCTCGGGCAATCCCGAGGTGGTCATGCAGTTCGTGGAGCAGAAAATCCTGCCCAATGTGGACTTCCAGAAAATCACCCAGAGCGCTGTGGGGCGCTACTGGCGCGAAGCCACTCCGGCACAGCGCACCGCGCTGGAGCAGCAGTTCAAACAACTGCTGGTCTATACCTACGCCGGCGCCGTCAAGCAGATCAAGGATCAGAAGGTCAAGCTGCTGCCTTACCGTGAACCCGCGAATGCGCAGGATGTGACGGTGCGTACCCGCGTGATCAACAACGGCGAACCGCTGCAACTCGACTACCGCCTGGAGAACACCCCGGCTGGCTGGAAGATCACCGATGTCAACGTCATGGGTATCTGGCTGGTCGACAACTACCGCAGCGTGTTCGCCCAGGAGATCGGGCAAAAAGGCATCGATGGCCTGATCGCCACGCTGAAGGAAAAAAACCAGAACCTCGCCCAGGCCAAGGGCTGATCTGGATTGCACCATGCCGGTTTACGCTCTGCCCGCCGACCTGACCCTCGATACCGCCTCGGCCGTGCGGCGCCAAGCGCTGGCGGCCTTCGGTGGGGCTTCGGGTGCGCAGTCAACGCCTTGGGTGGTCGATGCGGGCGCCTTGCACACCTTCGATTCCGCCGCGCTCGCCCTCTTGCTCGAATTGCGCCGTGTCGCCCCTCAGCAAGCCCTAGAGTTAAAGGCCATTCCTGCCCGACTACGTGATCTGGCGCAGGCTTACGGGCTTGAGTTTCTGTTCGGCCCGGCAGTCGAGCATCCCTGATTTTTCTCGCCCGTGCGGAGCGGCGCGTCGCGCCCGGTCTGCGCGGGCGCTGTTCATCGTCCATGTCCTCAAATCTTCCTGCTGTTTCTTTTGATCGCGTCGTCAAGCAGTACGGCCAGAACCTGGCCGTCGATGGCGTCGCGCTCGACATCGCCGACGGCGAGTTCTTCGGTCTGCTCGGCCCCAACGGCGCGGGCAAGACCACGCTTATCAGCATGCTGGCCGGCCTCACGCGCCCGACTTCGGGTCATGTGCGAGTGGCTGGCTTTGATGTGCAACGCGACGCCGCTGCGGCCCGCCGTCTGCTGGGCGTCGTGCCGCAGGAACTGGTGTTCGATCCGTTTTTCAGCGTGCGCCAGGTGCTGCGCATTCAATCGGGCTATTTCGGCTTCAGGCAGAACGATCCGTGGATCGACGAATTGCTGCACAACCTCGGGCTCACCGCGCAGGCCGACAAGAACATGAGGGCTTTGTCCGGCGGCATGAAACGCCGGGTGATGGTGGCGCAGGCGCTGGTGCACCGGCCGCAGGTCATCGTGCTCGACGAGCCCACTGCGGGAGTCGATGTCGAACTGAGGCAATCACTGTGGGAGTTCATCGCCCGCCTCAACGCCGAAGGCCATACCGTGCTGCTCACCACGCACTATCTCGAAGAAGCCGAGGCGCTGTGCAAACGCATCGCGGTGATCAAGGGCGGCAAGGTGGTCGCGCTCGATCGCACCGAGGCGCTGCTGCAGCGGTTTGCCTCGTCGGTGCTGTATTTCCGCCTGCTCAAGGGACGCTTGCCCGAAGGGCTGGGCGCCGAGCAGGGCGGGCGCGTGGCGCTAGCCGTGCGGGGCGCGCAGGATGTGGAGGCCAAGCTTGCCGCGCTGCGCCAGGCGGGCTGTGAGATCGATGAACTGGAGCTGCGCCGCGCCGACCTCGAAGACGTGTTTCTCGAATTGATCGGAGCCGCGCGATGACCGGGCTGTACACCCTGCTGCAGAAGGAACTGCAGCGCTTTATCAAAGTGGGCTTCCAGACTGTGGCGGCCCCCGTGGTCACGGCGCTGCTCTATCTGTTGATTTTCTCCCACGCCTTCACGGCGCACCTGCAGGTGTTTGGGCATGTGCCGTACACCGCCTTCCTCATCCCCGGTCTGATGATGATGAGCGTGTTGCAGAACGCGTTCGCCAACACCTCGTCTTCGCTCATCCAGTCCAAGATCACCGGCAATCTGGTGTTCGTGCTGCTGTCGCCGCTCAAACCTTGGGAACTGTTCGTGGCCTACGTGGGCGCTTCGGTGCTGCGGGGGCTGATGGTCGGCGCCGGGGTATTGCTGGTGACGATGTGGTTCGTGCCGCTGACCTTTGTGTATCCGCTATGGATTCTTATTTTTGCCATTCTGGGGGCGAGCATGCTGGGTGCGCTCGGCCTGATTGCCGGTATCTGGGCGGAGAAGTTCGATCAGATGGCCGCCTTCCAGAACTTCATCATCACCCCCGCGACGTTTCTGTCGGGCGTGTTCTACTCGGTTCACAGCCTGCCGGGTTTCTGGAAACTGGCCTCGCACCTCAACCCGTTTTTCTATCTGATCGACGGCTTCCGCTATGGTTTTTTCGGCTCGGGCGATGTCTCGCCCTGGGTCAGTCTGCTGGCGGCGCTGCTGGGTAACCTGCTTTGCGGCGGCATCGCCCTGGCTATGCTGATGCGCGGCACCAAACTTCGGAACTGAACCCCATGTCTTTGCCCACCCCCCAAGACCTCCACCGCTACATCGCTGCGGGGCTGGAATGCAGCCATCTGCACGTCGAAGGCGACGGCCAGCATTTTTACGCCACCATCGTCAGCGCGGCTTTCGAGGGGCGCAACCGGGTGCAGCGGCATCAACTGGTCTACGGCGCACTCGGCGAGCGCATGCGCGCGGAAATTCACGCGCTGTCCATGAAAACGCTCACCCCGCAGGAATTCGCGGCAATGCCGAACGCCTAAAATCCCGTCTTTTTTCGCGCGCGACGACGCGTGCTGCTGGGTAGCGCAAGACTGCCGAGCTGAAGGTCATCATGGACAAACTCAGAATCACCGGGCAGCGCACGCTGCAAGGCGTGGTGCAGGCCAGCGGGGCGAAGAACGCCGCGCTGCCGCTGATCGCCGCCGCGTTGCTCACCGCCGGGACGGTGCAGTTGAGCAACGCGCCGCAGCTCATGGATGTGCGCACCCTGGCCAAGCTGCTGCGCAGCCTGGGCGCTCAGGTCGAACAGGACGGCGGGCAGATCCGCCTCAGTGCCGCAGCGGTGAATCACTACGAAGCGTCGTATGAGCTGGTCAAGACCATGCGCGCCTCGGTGCTGGTGCTCGGCCCCTTGCTGGCGCGATTCGGTCAGGCGCGGGTGAGCCTGCCCGGAGGTTGCGCCATCGGCGCACGCCCGGTTGATCAGCACATCAAGGGCTTGCAGGCGCTGGGGGCGGACATCGCGGTGGAACATGGCTATATCGTGGCCCGCGTGGCGACGCCTTCGGGCCGGTTTCGCGGCGCGCGCATCACCACCGACATGGTCACCGTGACGGGCACCGAAAACCTGATGATGGCCGCCACGCTGGCCGAGGGCGAGACCCTGATCGACAACGCGGCGCGCGAGCCCGAGGTCGTCGATCTCGCCAACCTGCTGCGTGCCATGGGCGCGCAGATCCGCGGCGACGGAACCTCGCAGATTCGCATTCAGGGCGTGGACACCTTGCACGGCGCGTCGCACCGCATCATTCCCGACCGCATCGAAGTCGGCACTTTTCTGTGCGCCGCCTTGGCCGCGCGCGGCGATGTGACGGTGCAGGGGGCCGAGCCTGCACACCAGGACGCCTTGCTCGACAAGCTGCGCGAAGCCGGAGCCCAGATCGACACCGGCGCCGACTGGATTCGCCTGCGGGCCGATGCGCTGCCCGGCGGTCGTCCGCGCGCCGTCTCGGTGCGCACGACCGAATACCCCGGCTTTGCCACCGATATGCAGGCGCAGTTCATGGCGGTCAACTGCCTGGCAGAAGGCGCCGCGCGCATGACCGAGACCATTTTCGAGAATCGCTTCATGCATGTGCAGGAGCTCATGCGGCTGGGTGCGCAGATCGATATCGACGGTCACACCTGCGTGGTGCATGGCGTGCCGCAGCTCTCTGGCGCCACCGTCATGGCGACCGACCTTCGCGCCTCGGCCGGCCTGGTGGTGGCGGCGCTAGCGGCTGAAGGCGAAACCGTGATCGACCGCATCTATCACCTCGACCGCGGCTATGACGCCATGGAGGTCAAGCTGCGCGGCCTGGGCGCGCAGATCGAACGTATCAGCGACCGCATCAGCGGCAAGTAAGGAACCGACATGCTGACCCTCGCACTGTCCAAGGGACGAATTTTCGAAGACACCCTGCCCATGCTGGCGCGGGCGGGCATCACGGTGTCTGGCGATCCCGAGTCCACGCGCAAACTCATCCTGCCGACCAATCGGCCCGATGTGCGCGTGGTGCTGGTGCGGGCCAGCGATGTGCCGACCTATGTTCGCTACGGCGGCGCCGACATCGGTGTGGCCGGGCTGGACGTGCTGCGCGAATACTTCGCCGGGAGCGGGGCGGACGGCTTGTATCTGCCGGTCGATCTGGGCATTGCCCGCTGCCGCCTGAGCGTGGCGGTGCGGCATGATTTCGACTACGCAGGCCAGGTCAAACAGGGCGCGCGTCTGCGGGTGGCCACCAAATACCTGCACATGGCGCGCGAGCACTTCGCCACCAAGGGCGTGCACGTCGATCTGGTCAAGCTCTACGGTTCGATGGAACTGGCGCCGCTTACCGGGCTGGCCGATGCCATCGTCGATCTGGTGTCCACTGGCGGCACGCTCAAGGCCAACGGCCTGATCGAGGTCGAGCACATCATGGACATTTCCGCGCGTCTCATCGTCAACCAGGCCGCGCTCAAAACCCGCACGGCTTTGCTCAAACCCCTGATCGACCAACTGCGCCAAGCCGCGCAAGCCACCGAGGAGGCCGCTGCATGAACGCCCCGCTCAATGCCCCGATCCATGCTTTGCAACTGCGGCGGCTGGACGCCACCGGCCCCGATTTCGAGACGCAATACCGTGCCCTGTTCGCCCGCATGGCCGATGAAAACGCCGAGATCGATGCCCGCGCGGCCGACATCCTGCGCGATGTGCAACAGCGCGGCGATGCCGCCGTGCTCGATTTCACCCGCAAGTTCGATCGCCTCGACGCGCCCGACATGGCCGCGCTCGAAATCAGTCAGGCCGAGTTACAGGCCGCGCTTGCCGCCATCACTGCGGAGCAGCGCAGCGCGCTGGAGGCCGCCGCCATCCGGGTGCGCCGCTACCACGAGCGCCAGTTGCAGCAAGTTGGCCAGAGCTGGGAGTACCGCGACGAAGACGGCACTCTGCTAGGCCAGAAGGTCACGCCTCTCGACCGCGTGGGCATCTATGTGCCGGGAGGCAAGGCGGCCTATCCCTCTTCGGTGCTGATGAACGCCATTCCGGCGCATGTGGCGGGTGTGCAAGAGATCATCATGGTCGTGCCCACGCCGGGCGGCGAGCGCAATCCGCTGGTGCTGGCCGCAGCGGCCGTGGCCGGCGTGAGCCGCGCCTTCGCCATCGGCGGGGCGCAGGCGGTGGGCGCTCTGGCTTACGGCACGGCCACCGTGCCCGCGGTGGACAAGATCGTCGGCCCTGGCAACGCCTACGTGGCCGCGGCCAAGCGGCGGGTGTTCGGCGTTTGCGGCATCGACATGATCGCCGGGCCGTCCGAGATTCTGGTGCTCGCCGACGGCAGCACGCCGCCCGACTGGGTGGCGATGGATCTGTTCAGCCAGGCCGAGCATGACGAACTGGCGCAGAGCATCCTGCTCTGTCCCGATTCGGCCTATATCGACGCCGTGGCCGAGGCCATCCACCGGCTGCTGCCAGACATGCCGCGCAGAGACATCATCACCTCCTCGCTGAACGGCCGCGGCGCGCTCATCCGCGTGCGCGACATGGCGCAGGCCTGTGAGCTGGCCAACCGCATCGCGCCGGAGCATCTGGAGATTTCCGCGCAGAACCCGCATCAATATGTGCCCGCGCTCAAGCACGCTGGCGCGCTGTTTCTCGGCGCCTACACCTCCGAGTCGCTCGGCGACTACTGCGCCGGGCCCAACCATGTCTTGCCCACTTCGGGTACGGCCCGGTTCTCCTCGCCGCTGGGGGTGTACGACTTCATCAAGCGTTCCAGCATCATCGAAGTCAGCGCCGAGGGCGCGCAGCAACTCGGCCGTATCGCCAGCGTGCTGGCCCACGGCGAGCGGCTGACCGCGCACGCCCGCGCCGCCGAAATGCGGCTGCGCTGAAACGGAGCTGCCATGAGCCGATTCTGGAGCGAAGTCGTTCACGGTCTGACCCCTTATGTGCCGGGCGAACAGCCGCGGATCGACGGGCTGATCAAACTCAACACCAACGAATGCCCCTATCCGCCCAGCGACAAGGTGCTGCAGGCTATCGCGGCGCAGACCACGGGCGATTTGCGTCTGTACCCAGATCCGCAGGCCACCGGGCTTAAGGCCGCGATTGCACACCATCACGGACTGAAGGCCGAGCAGGTCTTCGTCGGCAACGGCTCGGACGAAGTGCTGGCGCATGCCTTCATGGCCTTGCTGCGTCACCCGGCGCCGTTGTTGCACCCCGACATTTCCTACAGCTTCTACCCCGTTTACGCCCGCCTGTATGGCATCGAGACTTGCGAGATCGCGCTGCGCGCCGATTTCTCGATCGCGGTCGATGACTATCTGCAGGCCGGGCCGAATGGCGGCATCATCTTTCCCAATCCCAATGCCCCAACCGGCATGGCGCTGCCCCTCGCGGAAGTGGAACGTCTGCTGGCGGGCAATCCCGATTCCGTGGTGGTGGTCGATGAGGCGTATGTCGATTTCGGCGCGCAGACCGCTGCACCCTTGATTTGCGCGTGGGCTATGCGCTGGGCCACCCCGATCTGATCGAAGCACTCAGTCGGGTGAAAGACAGCTTCAATTCCTATCCCCTTGATCGTCTCGCGCTCGCCGGTGCCACAGCCGCCCTGTCGGATGCCGCCTGGCTGGCGCAGACCAGCGCGCGCATTCAAGCCAGCCGTGAGGCCTTGAGCGAAGGCCTGCGCGCGCGTGGGTTCGAGGTGCTGCCTTCGCAGGCGAATTTCGTGTTCGCGCGCCACCCCGCACACGAGGGCGCAAGCCTGGCGGCGCAGTTGCGCGAGCAGCGCATTCTGGTGCGGCAATTCGCCCGCCCGCAGCGCATTGCCGACTTTCTGCGCATCACCATCGGCACCCCGCAGCAGTGCGAAGCCTTGCTGAACGCTTACGACGCCGTTGCGCAGCAGACGGCGGCGTCGCGCTGACGTTACGATTGCGCCTATTGACCGCCGTATTGGCTACCGTATTGACCGCCGTTTTTGACGCCACTTTCCCATGCGCACTGCCCAGGTTTCCCGCAACACCGCCGAGACGCAAATCACCGTGTCCCTCAACCTCGACGGCACCGGCGTCTCCAAACTGTCCACCGGTGTGGGCTTCTTTGATCACATGCTCGACCAGATCGCCCGGCACGGGCTGATCGACCTCGACATCCAGGCCAAGGGCGATTTGCATATCGACGCGCATCACACGGTCGAAGACGTGGGCATCACGCTGGGCCAGGCGCTGGCGCGGGCCATCGGCGACAAGAAGGGCATCCGCCGTTATGGCCATGCCTATGTGCCGCTCGACGAAGCCCTGAGCCGCGTGGTCATCGATTTTTCAGGCCGCCCCGGTCTGGAATGGCATGTGCCGTTCACCCGTGCGATGATTGGCGAATTCGACGTCGATCTGGCCCACGAGTTTTTTCAGGGGCTGGTCAACCACGCCGCCATCACCGTGCATGTCGACAATCTGCGCGGCGACAACGCCCATCACCAGTGCGAAACCGTGTTCAAGGCTTTCGGTCGCGCCCTACGGGCGGCCGCCGAGCGCGATCCTCGCATGGGCGAGGTGATTCCCTCGACCAAAGGTTCGCTGTAAATTGGCATTACAGGTCCGCTCTTGTCTTTCTGTCTTTCGCGCTGCTTTGCTGAAGTCAAACCGCCTCCTTCCCTGAATCGATGAAACGCGTTGCCGTTGTGGACTATGGCATGGGCAATCTGCGCTCGGTGTCGCAAGCTGTGGCGCATGTGGCCGCAGGTTCCGAGTTTGACGTGGTCGTGACCTCCGACCCCGCCGTGGTGCGCGCAGCCGACCGCGTAGTGCTGCCCGGCCAGGGCGCCATGCCCGACTGTATGCGCGAGCTGCGCGAGTCCGGCCTTCAAGAGGCCGTGTTGCAAGCGGCAGCCAGCAAACCGCTGTTCGGCGTCTGCGTAGGCATGCAGATGCTGCTCGATCACAGCACCGAAGGTCATGTCGATGGTCTCGGCCTGATTCCCGGCCGGGTGCAGCGCTTCGAGCTCGACGGCCAGTTGCAGCCCGATGGCAGCCGCTACAAAGTGCCGCATATGGGCTGGAACGCGGTGTGGCAGGGTCGCGATGCGCGTGGGGCGCTGCATCCGCTATGGGCGCAGGTGCCTGATGGCGCGGCGTTCTACTTCGTGCACAGTTTTTATGCCGCGCCGCAAGACGGCAGCCACAGTGCGGGCGAAACCGAGTATGGCGTGCGGTTTGCCAGCGCGGTGGCGCGCGACAATCTTTTCGCCACCCAGTTTCACCCCGAAAAAAGCGCCGACGCGGGGCTGATGCTGTATCGCAATTTTCTACACTGGTCGCCCTGAGTGCGATCGGTGATGCCGAGTTTCCTGTTTTGTTTCCTGTTCTGACCTTCCAGTTCTGATCTCTGAACTCTTTTCCACTGCCCTGACATCATGCTGCTCATTCCGGCAATCGACCTCAAGGACGGCCAGTGCGTTCGCCTCGAACAAGGTGAAATGCAAGGCGCCACGGTGTTCTCCAAAGATCCTGCCGCCATGGCCCGGCACTGGATCGACCAGGGCGCTGAACGCCTGCATCTGGTCGATCTCAACGGCGCCTTCGCTGGCAAGCCGCGCAATGCCGAGGCCATTGCCGCGATTCTCGACGAGGTGGGCGATGAGATTCCAGTGCAGCTCGGCGGCGGCATCCGCGATCTTGACACCATCGAGGCCTATCTCGACCAAGGCCTGAGCTTTGTCATCATCGGCACGGCCGCGGTGAAAAGCCCCGGCTTCCTGCGTGATGCCTGCAGCGCCTTTGGCGGGCACATCATCGTCGGCCTCGATGCCCGCGACGGCAAAGTCGCCACCGATGGCTGGAGCAAACTCACCGGCCACGAAGTCGCCGATCTGGCACGCAAGTTCCAAGACTATGGCATCGAAGGCGTGATCTACACCGACATCGGCCGCGACGGCATGCTCACCGGCATCAATATCGAGGCCACCGTGCGACTGGCCGAAGTGCTCGACGTGCCGGTCATCGCCTCCGGCGGCCTCTCAGGCATGGACGACATCGAAAAGCTCTGCGCGGTGGAAAGCAGCGGCGTCGAAGGCGTGATCTGCGGCCGCTCCATCTACACCGGCACGCTCGATTTCGCCGCCGCCCAACGCTACGTCACCAGCCGCTGACGCGGCCTGACGCGACTCTAGGCGCCCCCATCATGCTGTTCAAACGCATCATCCCCTGTCTCGACGTGAACGGCGGCCGCGTGGTCAAAGGCGTCAATTTCGTCGGACTGCGCGATGCCGGCGATCCGGTGGAAATCGCCGCCCGCTACAACGCCCAGGGCGCGGACGAACTCACCTTTCTCGACATCACCGCCACTAGCGACGCCCGCGATCTGCTGCTGCACCAGATCGAGGCAGTCGCGTCGCAGGTCTTCATTCCGCTCACCGTGGGCGGCGGCGTGCGCGCCGTGGACGACGTGCGCCGATTGCTCAATGCCGGAGCCGACAAGGTCAGCTTCAACTCGGCCGCAGTGGCCAACCCGCAAGTCATCGCCGATGCTTCGGCCAAATATGGCGCGCAATGCATCGTCGTGGCCATCGACGCCAAGCGCCGCGCCGACGGCGAGGGCTGGGAGGTCTATACCCACGGCGGTCGCAAGGCGACCGGGCTCGACGCCGTGCAGTGGGCGGTGGACATGGTGCGCGCCGGGGCCGGCGAAATTCTGCTCACCAGCATGGACCGCGACGGCACCAAGATCGGCTTCGATCTGGCGCTCACCCGCGCCGTGTCAGACTCAGTGAGTGTGCCCGTCATCGCCTCGGGCGGTGTGGGCAATCTCGATCATCTGGCCGCGGGGTTTCTCGAAGGCCACGCCGACGCCGTGCTCGCCGCCAGCATCTTCCACTATGGCGAATACACGGTGGGACAGGCCAAGCAACATCTGGCAGGGCGCGGCATTGCCATGCGGCCCGATTTGTCGCTGTGAGCTTCGTGCGCAAACTGCTGGGCCAGGGCGGGGGTGGAACGCCTAAAATCCATTCCATGAACTGGCTCGATCAAGTCAAATGGGATGCCCGCGGGCTTGTGCCCGCCATCGCGCAAGATGCGCACACCGGGCGCGTGCTCATGTTCGCCTGGATGAACCGTGAGGCCCTGCAACTGACGCACCAACGCGGCGAAGCGGTGTATTGGTCGCGCTCGCGGCACCGGCTGTGGCACAAGGGCGAAGAGTCCGGCCATGTGCAAACCGTGCGCGATATCCGCCTCGATTGCGACGGCGACGTGGTGCTGCTGCAAGTGGAGCAGGCGGGCGGCATCGCCTGCCACACCGGGCGAGAGTCCTGTTTTTTCAACAGCCTAGATCACGGCCATTGGAAGGTGGCTGATCCGGTACTGAAAGACCCGGCACAGATCTATGACGGCGCGTCCGTGCATGGGCAGGTTGACGCGGCCGGGGCCGCCGATTCCAGCGCGGCGCTCGCGCGCATCTACGCCACCATCGTCAGCCGCAAAGGGGGCGACCCAAGCGCGTCTTATGTGGCGCGGCTGTTTCACAAGGGCGAAGACGCCATTCTGAAAAAAATCGGCGAAGAAGCCACCGAACTCGTCATGGCGGCCAAGGATGGCGAGGCGGAGAAAATTCTGTACGAGACCGCCGACCTGTGGTTCCACAGCCTGATCGCCCTGGCCCAGCATGGCCTCACGCCGCAGCAAGTGCTTGCCGAACTGGAGCGCCGGGAAGGTAGGTCGGGTCTGGTCGAGTTCGCCGCGCGCGCGGTCAACCCCTGAACACAAGATTCTCTTCACGCTGTTGCCATCGCGCCATGACTGATTCCCAATGCATTTTCTGCAAAATCGCCGCGGGTGAACTGCCCGCCAAAGTGCTGTACCAGGACGAGGATGTGGTCGCATTTCACGACATTCACCCGGCGGCGCCCGTCCATTTCCTGATCATTCCCCGACTGCATCTATCGTCTTTGTTCGATGTGGGTACGGAGCATCAGGCTTTACTCGGTAAAATGTTGCAGCTTGTACCCCGACTGGCGCGTGAGCAGGGTTGTGATGACGGGTTTCGTACCGTCATCAACACCGGCCAGAATGGAGGGCAGGAAGTGTTTCACCTGCACTTGCACGTTATGGGCGGTCCCCGTCCGTGGAAAAAACAGGCCCCTTAATTTTTTTGCGGCGAAGGAGTAAATCATGGGCTCATTTAGCATTTGGCACTGGCTGATCGTGCTGGTGATTGTGATGATGGTGTTCGGCACCAAGAAGCTGAAGAACATGGGTTCCGACCTTGGTTCTGCGGTGAAAGGCTTCAAGGACGGCATGCGCGATGCCAGCGCAGATGACAAACCCGCCGAGGCCGACAAGCAGCTTGCCGCTGAAGCCAGCGCCAAGAAAGAAGCCATTGACGTGCAAGCCAAAGAGAAGTCATCTTCCTGAAATTGGCCCTCACCGCGAGCCGGCAGCGATGCCGGTTTTTTGTCTTGCCCCGATTTTTTCCGCAAATCTTTTCTTGCTCGGCTTGCCTGCTGCGCCATTGCTCCCACTGACCGCCCATGTTTGACATCGGAATGTCCGAAATCGGCCTGATCGGCGTGGTGGCCCTTGTTGTACTCGGGCCGGAGAAGCTGCCGCGCGTGGCTCGCACTGCGGGCAACCTGCTGGGCCGCGCGCAGCGCTACTTGGCTGAAGTGAAGGCCGAGGTCAATCGCCAAATCGATCTTGAAGAGCTGCGCAACGTGAAATCGTCCCTTGAGACCGCAGCGCAGGATATGAAAAAGTCGGTGAGCGACAACCTGGCCGAGGTTCAGGGCAGCTTTGACGATGCCTGGAAGGAAGCCACGGCGGGTCTGAGCGGCGAGGCCGAGCCTTCCATGGCCGATGGTTTTTCGTCCCCCAGTCTGCCCAGCCCGGACTATCCGACCAAGAAACGCAAAAAACTCTCGGGCAATACGGTTCCGCAGTGGTACAGGCGGCAGGCGCGCGTGCGCACCCAGGCCTTGTCGGGTGCGGCGCGCATGGCGCGTTACCGCGTCAAACGCTGATCTCCGTGGTGATCAGCGTGCCGATGCGGCGCCCCTTCTGCTTGTTCCATCCTCTCTTTGCAATCGAGTGCATAGCCCGTGTCTGATCCCAAGAAAACAGTGACACCGGACAGCCCCGAGGCCGAACAGCCGTTCATCTCGCATCTGATCGAGCTGCGCAATCGACTCATCCGCGCCATTGCGGCCATCGGCGTGGTGTTCCTTGTGCTGTCGATCTACCCCGGCCCTTCGGGTCTGTTCGATCTGCTGTCCCAACCGCTCATCGCGCATCTGCCCAAGGGCTCGACGATGATCGCCATTGGCGTGATCTCACCTTTTGTGGTGCCCATCAAGGTCACGCTGCTGGTGGCGTTCATGATCGCCTTGCCTGCAGTGCTCTATCAGGTCTGGGCCTTTGTTGCGCCTGGTCTCTACACCCATGAAAAGCGCTTGGTCATGCCGCTGATCATCAGCAGCACGCTGTTGTTTTACATGGGGGTGGCGTTTTGCTACTTCTTCGTGTTCGGGCGGTTGTTCACATTCATTCAGGGGTTCGCCCCGAAAGTGATCACCGCTGCCCCGGACATCGAGGCGTACTTGAGTTTCATGCTGACCATGTTCATGGCGTTCGGCACCGCGTTTGAGGTGCCGGTGGTGCTCATGGTGCTGGTGCGCTTCGGGCTGGTGACGGTTGAGCAGCTCAAATCCTGGCGCAGCTATTTCATCGTGGTGGCGTTCATCGTGGCGGCCATCGTCACGCCGCCGGATGTGGTGTCGCAGACTTCATTGGCGCTGTCGATGATTCTGCTGTTCGAGGTCGGCATTCTCGCGGCGAAGTATCTGGTCAAGTATTCGGCGCCGCCTTCCGACGAAGAAAAAGACGCGCAGTCGCCAGCAGCCTGAGCGCTACGCTAAACGCTTTTTAGCTCAGGGCAGCACGCCTTCTCCGTCTTCAGCGGGCGGCATCTGGCCGATGTTCTGCGGTCGGGTGCCGATGCGGACCTGCAGCGTGGTGGCCTTGCCGCCGCGCAGCACCTTAATCGCGGCTTCGCTTCCGGGCGTGAGCGCCGCCACGGCGTTGAGTAGTTGGCCGGTATTGACCACCGGCTTGCCCGCCACATCGAGCACCACATCACCAGGGCGCACGCCCGCCTCGTCAGCCGGGCCTTTGCGCAACACGCCGATGATCACCACGCCTTCCGGATGCGGCAGATTCAGGGTGCGCGCGAGCTGATCGGTCACGTCCTGAGGTTCGACGCCGATCCAGCCGCGAACCACCTGTCCGGTGCTGATGAGTTGCTGCATGACATTGCGCGCCGTCGAGACCGGAACGGCGAAGCCGATGCCCAGCGAGCCGCCGCTGCGCGAGAAGATGGCGGTGTTGATGCCGATGAGGTTGCCGTTGGCGTCCACCAGCGCGCCGCCGGAGTTGCCGGGGTTGATGGCGGCGTCGGTCTGGATGAAATTCTCGAAGGTGTTGATGCCCAGCTGGGTGCGGCCTAGGGCGCTGATGATGCCCTGCGTGACCGTCTGGCCCACGCCGAACGGATAGCCGATGGCCAGCACCACATCGCCCACATGCGCGTTGGCATCGCTGCCGAATGTGATGACCGGCAGTTTGTTCAGCCCGATGCGCAGCACCGCGAGATCGGTATCGGGATCGCGCCCGACCAGGGTGGCCCGGGCTTCGCGTCCATCGGACAGCTTGACTTCGATCTGGTCCGCGCCTTCGATGACGTGGTTGTTGGTGAGGATGTAGCCGTCCGGGCTGACGATCACGCCCGAGCCGAGGCCGACGGTCGGCTGGCGGCTGCCCTGAAACTGGCGCAGCCAAGGGTCACGGCCCGGCAGACGGCGCGGAGCCTTCGAGGTGGTGATGGAGACGACAGCCGGCATGGCCTTGAGCGCCGCGGTGCTATAGCTTCCCGCAGCGGGCGCAGCGGCAGGCGCGGCCGGGGCGTCCTGAATGGTGACGACAGCCGGCGCGCTCGCCAGCGTGGAAACCGGAGCGCCGAAACGCACCCATTCCGGCTTGAGGGTGGAGACGACGAACAGCGCGGCGAGCGCAATCGTCACAGTCTGGGAAAATAGCAGCCAGAGGCGTCGCATACAGGGACCGAGTGAGGAGATGTCTCCCCACATGGCGGCGCGTCATCACGCTTCAAGGCCACCATGCGCAGAGACCATTTGCAGGGCGAAATCGACACTTATCTCGATTGCGCGCGTTTTACCGATTATTGCCCAAACGGCCTGCAGGTCGAGGGTCGGGAGGAGATTGCGCGCATTGTCACTGGCGTTACGGCAAGCCTGGCGCTGATCGAGCGCGCCATCGCGCTGCGGGCCGATGCGCTGCTGGTGCATCATGGCTATTTCTGGCGCGGAGAAGATCCACGCATCATCCGCCAGAAGCGCAAGCGCCTGGGGCTGCTGCTAGCCGCCGATCTCAACCTGTTCGCCTATCACCTGCCGCTCGACGCGCATGGCGAAGTCGGCAACAACGTCATGCTGGCGCGGCGGCTGGGCTGGTCGGTACAGGGCCGCTTCGGCAAACAGCAACTGGGCTGTCTGGGCAGCGCGCCGCAAGCGACCATCGGCCAACTCGCGCAGGCCGTTGCGCGCGATCTGGGGCGCACGCCCCTGGTAGTGGGCGAGGCCGATGCGCCTGTCGGGACATTGGCCTGGTGCACCGGCGGCGCGCAGGACTGGATCGAAGACGCCTGGGCCGCGGGGGCACGCACCTTTGTCAGTGGCGAAATTTCCGAACCCACGGCGCATTTCGCGCGTGAAATGGGCATCACTTACCTGGCCTGCGGCCACCATGCCACCGAGCGCGACGGCATACGTGCGCTCGGCGACCATCTGGCCGCTCACTACGGACTCGACCATGTCTTCATCGACCTCGACAACCCCGCCTGAATCCACGCCCAGCCGCCCGATCGCCCTGACTCTGGGCGACCCCTGCGGCATCGGCCCCGAAACCCTCGTACGGGCCTTTGCGCAAGGCGAGGCGATTGGGTGCGTGGTTTACGGCGACGCGGCTTGGCTGGCCCGCACGGCGCGCACCCTGCGGTTTTCACCCGACAGCAGCCGTCCGGCCATCGTGGAACTCGACGAACTGGCCGAGTGGAAGAAGGTTCCGCGCGGGGCCATTCCCGTGCTGCCCATCGTCGCGCTGCCTGCCGACCTGGTCATCGGGCAGGTGGACGCCCGCGCCGGTGCAGCGGCCTACGCGTGCATCGAAGCCGCGGCCCGAGACGCCCTCGCGGGTCGGGTGGCCGCCGTGGTGACGGCGCCCATCCACAAAGCGGCGCTGCATGCCGCGGGCGTGAATTTTCCCGGGCATACCGAAATCCTGCAGCACATCGCGGGCGGCGTACCCGTGCGCATGATGCTCGCCAACGAGCAACTCAAGACCGTGCTGGTGACTGTGCACATGGCCTTGCGGCAAGCCATCGATGCGGTGACGACCGAAGCCGTTTTGCAGACCTTGCGCATCGCCCATCAGGCTGCCCGTGGTTGGGGGCTGGCGCAGCCGCGCATCGCCGTTGCCGGGCTGAACCCGCATGCGGGCGAGTCAGGTCTGTTCGGCGACGAGGAAGAGCGGATCATCGCCCCGGCGATCGCTCAGGCGCGCAGCGAGGGCATTGCCGCCAGCGGGCCTTACCCGCCTGATACCGTGTTCATGCGCGCGCGTCACGCACCGCCCGAGCACCCGGGCGCCTTCGACATCGTGGTGGCGATGTATCACGATCAGGGCCTGATTCCGGTGAAGTATCTCGGCGTGGAGCAGGGCGTGAACGTCACGCTGGGGCTGCCCTTTGTGCGGACCAGCCCCGATCACGGTACGGCGTTCGACATCGCCGGCCGCGACCAAGCCGACCCCTCCAGCCTGATTGCGGCCATTCGCATGGCCCGCGATCTTGCCGTACTGCACTGAGAGCGCCCCCAGACCTGCCGCGTTCGCGTCTGGCTCCCGAGAGGGGGATGAGGCCCGCGGCTTCAAGCTGCCCTGCGGCAGCTTGAAAGGAGCCTGTCGGGCCGAGCGAAAAATTGACCCGGGTGTTCCACCTACCCTGCTGCTTTTTTAGGCGCGGGGGCAGGAGTGATCACCATGGACATGATTGGCAAGATCCGGCGGTTGCATTTCCGCCAGCACAACGCTCTGTGCCGCGCCCGACGCAGCTTGCCTCAAGGAGTCTGTCGGGCTTGGGGCGCGGATGGCGAAAAATGGCGATGGGGATGCTCTGTGGTGGCGGATTTGCCGCTCCATAGCCGACGCTATGGAGCAAAAAGCCGCTGGCGCAGGGCGCCGCAGCGCCATTTTGCAGCCCGCGATCCTCAAGTCCGACAGATTCCTAGGATCCAAGCCCGCCCACCAAAAGCCAACCCTAAGCAAAAACCGTAGACTTATTGCCATCCGGCTGCCCAGCAGTCGCCCTCAGACCCCGGGTCAAAATTGAATCGGCACGGTGGCTCAAAATTCCATCGGCACGAACAACTCGGCACCCCTCCATCAGTTTGACCATGTCCCAAGCTCTCGATTCTGCGGTTCAGGCCGCACTGCAAACCCTTCAAGACCCGCAAACCGGCGCTTCGCTGGTCGCGGAAAAAGCCATCAAAAACTTGCGCGTGGACGGCGGCGACGTGTCGCTCGAAGTTGAACTCGGCTACCCAGCGCGCAGCCTGCATGCCGATCTGCAAAAGCAAGTCATCGCCGCGCTGCGCGCCGTGCCGGGGGTGCAGAACGTCTCGGTGGCAGTGCGCAGCCGGGTGGTGTCGCACGCGGTGCAGCGCGGGCTCAAACCCCTGCCGGAAGTGAAGAACATCATCGCGGTGGCCTCGGGCAAAGGCGGGGTGGGCAAGAGCACCACCGCGGCCAACCTTGCGCTAGCGCTAGCGGCGGAGGGCGCCCGTGTCGGCCTGCTTGACGCCGACATCTACGGCCCTTCGCAGCCCATGATGATGGGCGTTTCCGGCCAGCCGCAAAGCCGCGACGGCCAGAACATGGAACCGCTGGAAAACTACGGCGTGCAGATCATGTCCATCGGCTTTCTGATCGAAGCCGACAATCCCATGATCTGGCGCGGCCCCATGGCCACGCAGGCCCTCGAACAATTGCTGCGCCAGACCGCGTGGCAAGACCTCGACTACCTCATCGTGGACATGCCTCCGGGCACCGGCGACATTCAACTGACCCTGAGCCAGCGCGTGCCGCTGACCGGCGCCATCATCGTCACCACGCCGCAAGACATCGCTCTGCTCGATGCGCGCAAAGGCCTGAAGATGTTCGAGAAAGTGGGCGTGCCCATTCTCGGCATCGTCGAGAACATGGCGATGCATGTGTGCTCCAACTGCGGCCATATCGAGCACATCTTCGGCGCGGGCGGCGGCGAAAAGATGAGCCTTGATTTCAAGGTGGACTATCTTGGCGGCCTCCCGCTCGATATCCGCATCCGCGAACAGGCCGACAGCGGCCGTCCCACCGTGGTGGCCGACCCGGAGGGCGCCATCGCCCAGAGCTACAAATCCATCGCCCGCGCCGTAGCGGTGAAAGTCGCGCAGCAAGGCCGCGACTACACCGCCAAGTTCCCGACCATCAGCGTACAGAACAGCTGAGCCGCCATGCCTGCCCCGTCCGATCGCTGGCAATTCTGGGTCGACCGTGGCGGCACGTTCACCGACATCGTCGCGCGTCGGCCCGATGGCAGTTTGGTGGCGCACAAGCTGCTGTCGGAAAACCCGGAGCAATACCGCGATGCGGCGGTGGCGGGCATCCGCCAACTGCTGGGGTTGCAGCAGGGGGCTTTGATCACGCCGGGGCAGGTTTTCGCGACGCGCTGCGCATTGCGTACCAAAACCGTCCCAGACTATTCGACCGCCGCATCGTGTTGCCCGAGTTGCTTTACAGCCGGGTGATCGAGGCGCAGGAGCGCGTGGGCGCGGACGGCGCGGTGCTGCAGCCGCTCGATGCCGAGGCCTTGCGGCGCGATCTGCAAGATGCCTTCGATGCCGGGCTGCGCGCGGCGGCGATTGTGTTCATGCACGGCTGGCGCGAGTCCGCGCATGAGCTTGCTGCGGCGCGCATCGCTCGCGAAGTCGGTTTCACGCAAGTGAGTACCTCGCATGAAACCAGCCCGCTGATGAAGTTTGTCTCGCGGGGCGACACCACGGTGGTCGACGCCTATCTCTCGCCCATTCTGCGGTGCTATGTCGATCAGGTGGCCGCCGAGATGCCGGGGGTGCGGCTGCTGTTCATGCAGTCCAGCGGCGGGCTCACCGAGGCGCACGCTTTTCATGGAAAAGATGCGATTCTGTCTGGACCGGCAGGCGGCATCGTGGGCATGGCGCGCACCGCGGAGCAGGCGGGCCATGCCAAGGTCATCGGCTTCGACATGGGGGGCACTTCGACCGACGTGTCGCATTACGCGGGCGAGTTCGAGCGGGTGTTCGATACCCAGGTGGCCGGGGTGCGGGTGCGCGCGCCGATGTTGCATATTCATACCGTGGCGGCCGGGGGCAGTTCCATTCTGCATTTCGATGGCGCACGGCTGCGCGTGGGGCCCGATTCGGCCGGGGCCAACCCGGGCCCGGCCAGCTACCGGCGCGGTGGGCCGCTGACCATCACCGATGCGAATGTGATGCTCGGCCGCATTCGCCCCGAGCATTTTCCGTCCGTGTTCGGACCGCGGGGCGACGCTCCGCTGGATGCCGACGGGGTGCGCGAGCGCTTTACCGAACTGGCCGCGCGCATCGCCCGCGACACCGGCCAGCCACAAACCCCGGAGGATGTGGCCGAGGGCTATCTGGCCGTTGCGGTGCAGGCCATGGCCGGGGCGATCAAGCGCATTTCGCTGGCGCGCGGCTATGACGTAGAGCGCTACACCCTGCAATGTTTTGGCGGCGCCGGGGCGCAGCACGCCTGCAGCGTGGCCGATGCGCTGGGCATGGAGCGGGTGTTCATCCATCGCTTCGCCGGGGTGCTCTCCGCCTACGGCATGGGGCTGGCCGAGCAGACCGCCATGCAGCAGCGCAGTGTGGAAGCGCCGCTGCACGACGACCTACTGCCGCGCCTGCACGATGTGCGCGACGCGCTGGCGGCGCAGGCTAGGCAGGAACTACAGGCGCAGGGCGTGGACGCGGGCAGCATCCGTCTGCGGGTCAGCGTGCTGTTGCGCTATGCGGGCAGCGACACCGCGCTGCCGGTGGCGCTGGCCGATGCGGCGGCGATGCGGGCCGAATTCGAGCGCATCTATCTTCAGCGCTATGCCCACCACATGCCCGAACGCGGCCTGGTGGTCGAGGCGTTATCGGTGGAGGCCGCGGGCGGCGGCGCACAGCTGCACCACGAGGCGCTGCAGACGGAAGTGACGGGCGTCATGCCGCCGCACGCCCGGCTGCCTGTGTTCATTGGCGGCCGCTGGCAAGACACCGTGCTGGTGCGGCGCGCCGAGTGCCAGCCGGGCCAGCAGGTCGAGGGCCCCGCGTTGCTCGCTGATGCCCACACCACCCTGCTCGTCGAGCCCGGCTGGAGTGCCCGCATCACCGCGGCCGGTCATGTGGAACTGCACCGTCTGGCCGGACAGACCCGCGCGTGCGATGACGACACCGCGGTCAACCCGGTGCGGCTGGAGCTGTTCAACAACCAGTTCATGCACATCGCCGAGCAGATGGGGGTGCAACTGCAAAACACCGCCGTGTCGGTCAACATCAAGGAGCGGCTGGACTTCTCTTGCGCGCTGTTCGACGCGCAGGGCCAGCTCATCGCCAACGCGCCGCATGTGCCGGTGCATCTCGGGTCGATGGGCGAGAGCATCCAGACCGTCATCCGCGAAAACCGCTCCACCATGCGGCCTGGCGATGTGTTCATGCTCAACGATCCCTATCACGGCGGCACGCATCTGCCCGATGTCACCGTGGTCACGCCGGTGTTCGACGCCGCAGGGCGCGAGGTGCTGTTCTTTGTGGGTTCGCGCGGCCACCATGCCGACATCGGCGGCATCACGCCGGGCTCCATGCCGCCGTTCTCGCGCAGCATTCTTGAAGAAGGCGTGGTGATCGACAACTTCAAGCTGGTGGACGCAGGCCGCCTGCGCGAGGCCGAGGTGCTGGCGATGCTGTCTGGCGGACGCTGGCCAGCGCGCAATCCGCAGCAGAACCTGGCCGACCTCAAGGCCCAGATCGCGGCCAACCAGACCGGCGCATACGAACTGCGCAAACTCGTGGCCGACTATGGGCTGAACGTGGTGCGCGCCTATATGCAGCATGTGCAGGACAACGCCGAGGCCGCGGTGCGCCGGGTGATCGGCGCGCTGCACGACGGCGCGTTCAGCCTGGAGCTCGACAGCGGCGCGCGCATCAGCGTGAGCATCCGCGTCAACCGCGAGCAGCGCGAAGCCGAGATCGACTTCACCGGCACCTCGCCGCAACAGCCCGACAATTTCAACGCGCCCAAGGCCGTCACCGTGGCGGCGGTGCTATACGTTTTTCGCTGCCTGGTGGACGACGACATTCCGCTCAACGCCGGTTGCCTCAAGCCCCTGCATCTCATCGTGCCCGAGGGCTCGATGCTGGCGCCGCGGCCGCCCGCTGCCGTAGTCGCAGGCAATGTGGAAGTGAGCATGTGTGTGACCAATGCGCTGTTCGGTGCACTGGGCGTGCAGGCCGCAAGCCAGTGCACCATGAACAACTTCACCTTCGGCAACGCGCAGCACCAGTATTACGAGACCATTGCGGGCGGCTCCGGCGCGGGAGGTGTGTTCGATGCCCAGGGCCAGCAGGCCGGCGGCTTCGACGGCGCCTCCGTCGTGCAGACCCATATGACCAACTCCCGACTGACCGACCCCGAAGTGCTGGAATGGCGCTATCCCGTCCGCTTGGAGAGCTTCGCCATCCGCACCGGTTCGGGCGGCGCCGGGCGCTGGCGCGGTGGCGACGGCGGGGTGCGGCGCATCCGCTTTCTAGAGCCGATGACCGCGGGCATTCTCTCCAATGGCCGCCGCGTGCCCGCCTTCGGCATGGCGGGCGGCGCCCCTGGCGCCGTGGGCGTCAACCAGATCGAGCGTGCGGACGGCCGCATCGAGCCGCTGCCCGCTTGCGCCAGCGCAGAAATGCAGCCGGGAGATGTGTTCGTCATTCAAACGCCCGGCGGCGGCGGTTATGGTTGAGGGCATCGCAAAGAGGAAACCGCATGACCCCCGTTCAAGCCGACATGCCGCCCATCGTCACCCTCACGCTCAATCCTTGCGTGGACGTGAGCTACGACATCCCGCAACTGATCGAAGACCAGAAAGTCCACGCCACCGCCACGCGGCTTGATCCCGGCGGCAACGGTACCAACGTGGCGCGTGCGCTCAAGAGGCTGCGCATTCCGGCATGGGCCTGCGCCACCGTGGCGGGCGAAATCGGCATGCTGTTCGAGCGACTGATCGGCGGGCAGATCGACCATCCTCATCTGGTGCGCATCGACGGCGAAACCCGTATCAACACCACCTTGCAGCAGCGCCAGCCGCGTGCCCAGTTCGAGGTCAGCGCCACCGGGCCGGTGATCGACGCCGCGACACTGGACCGCATCAGCGCCGAAGTGCTCGAACTCGCCCGCAATGGCTACGCAGTGCTCACCGGTTCGCGTTCTCCTGGCGTTCCGCCCGGCTACTACGCCGAGCTGTGCGCCGCCCTGCGTGCCCAAGGCGCAAAGCCCGTGGTGGACGCGCAGGGTGAGGCGCTGGCGCAGGCAGTGGCCGCCCGGCCCTTTCTCATCAAGCCCAACCGTTTCGAACTCGAACAGCTCGTCGGCCGACCGCTGCCCACGCGGGATGAGGTCATCCGCGAGGCCCGCGTGCTGCACGCGCAAGGCGTGGAGTGGGTCTGTTATCGGCCACGCGCCCGAGGTGGCGGTGGTGTCCACCGTCGGCGCGGGCGATTCGATGGTCGGCGGTTTGGTCGCCGCCCTCTCACGCCATGCAACACCCGCCGATGCCCTGCGTCTCGCCCTGGCCTGCGGCAGCGGCACTTCTCAGCAACCCGGCACCGAATTGTTCGATCCGGCCGCTTTGCCCGGCTTGCAGGCGCAAGTCAACATTCAGCTTATCGCTTGATGGCCCGCCAGCCGATGTCGCGGCGGCATTGCATGCCGTCGAAGTGAATCGTGTGGATGGCCTCGTAAGCGCGCTGCTGCGCGATGCGCGGCGAATCGCCCAGCGCGGTGACGGCCAGCACCCGGCCGCCCGAGGTGCGCAGCACGCCCTGCGCGTCGAGCGTGGTACCGGCGTGGAAGGTGATGCAGTCGGCGGTCTCGGGCGGGATGCCGGTGATGGCGTCGCCCTTGCGCGGGCTTTCAGGGTAGCCATGTGCTGCGAGCACCACGCCCAGGGCGGTGCGGCGGTCCCACTCCAGTTCCACTTGATCGAGCTGCCCGGCGATGGCCTTCTCGAACACCACCGAAAGATCGCTCTTGAGGCGGGCCATGATGGGCTGGGTTTCCGGGTCGCCCATGCGGCAGTTGAATTCCAGCGTCTTGGCGCGGCCCTGGGCGTCGATCATCAGCCCGGCGTAGAGAAAGCCGGTGAACGGAATGCCGTCGGCCGCCATGCCCTTGACGGTGGGCAGGATGATTTCGCGCATCACCCGGGCGTGCACTTCGGGCGTGACCACGGGCGCTGGTGAATAAGCGCCCATGCCGCCGGTGTTGGGGCCGTTGTCGCCATCGAGCAGGCGTTTGTGATCCTGGCTGGAGGCCAGTGCGAGCACGTGCAGGCCGTCGACCATGACGATGAAGCTGGCTTCTTCGCCCTGCAAAAACTCTTCGATGACCACGCGTGCGCGGCCCGCGTTGTGCTGCACGCCGTAGCGGTTGGCCTGCAGCATGTCGTCGATGGCGGCGTGGGCTTCGTCCGCCGTCTGCGCCACCACCACGCCCTTGCCCGCGGCCAGGCCATCGGCTTTGACGACGATGGGCGCGCCGTGCGCGTCCACATAGGCATGGGCCGCCGCGGCATCTTCGAACGTGGCATAGGCCGCGGTGGGAATGTGGTGCCGCGCCATGAAGTCTTTGGAGAACGCCTTGGAGCTTTCGAGCTGGGCGGCGGCGCGGGTCGGGCCAAAGATCTTCAGGCCGCGGGCGCGAAAGCCGTCGACGATGCCTGCGGCCAGCGGCGCTTCGGGCCCGACCACGGTGTAGGCGATTTTTTCGCGCACGCAAAACGCGGCCAGCTCTTCGGCGTTGGCCACCTGCAGGTTCTCCAGCCGGGAGTCGAGCGCGGTGCCGCCGTTGCCGGGAGAGACATAGACCTTCTGTACCCGCGGCGCCTGCGCCAGCTTCCAGGCGATGGCGTGTTCACGTCCGCCGGAGCCGATGACGAGGAGTTTCATGGTGAATGCGGTGGTTTAGGCGAAGGCGGCGTTGTGATAGACCTCTTGCACATCGTCGAGGTCTTCCAGGGCGTCGATGAGTTTTTGCATCTTTTCGGCATCGTCGCCCGCCAGCTCGACCGTGTTGTCGGCGCGCATGGTGATGACGGCGAGTTCTGGCTGCAGCGCGGCGGCTTCAAGCGCGGCGCGCACCGCCTCGAACTGGGCCGGCGGAGTGAGCACTTCGATCGCGCCGTCGTCATCCGTGATCACGTCGTCCGCTCCAGCCTCCAGTGCCGCTTCCATCACCTTGTCTTCCGAGGTGCCGGGCGCGAACACGAGCTGGCCGCAATGCCTGAACTGGAAGGCCACGGAGCCCTCGGTGCCCAGATTGCCGCCGTTCTTGGACAGCGCATGGCGCACTTCGGCCACGGTGCGCACGCGGTTGTCGGTCAGGCAGTCGATGATGATCGCCGCACCGCCCACGCCATAGCCTTCGTAGCGAATTTCTTCGTAATGCACGCCTTCGAGCGCGCCGGTGGCCTTGTCGATGTTTTTCTTCACCGTATCGGCGGGCATATTCGCCGCCTTGGCCTTGTCGACCGCCAGGCGCAGTCGGGGATTGGCGTTGGGGTCGCCGCCGCCCAGACGGGCTGCGGCCGAGATTTCACGGATGATCTTGGTCCAGACCTTGCCGCGTTTTTCGTCCTGACGGCCTTTGCGGTGCTGGATATTGGCCCATTTGGAATGTCCGGCCATGGTGGTGCGATGCTCCTGATGGAAGCCCTGCGGCAGGGTGACAGCTTGCAGCGAGGGCGTTGATAGACTGCGAATTCTACTTTCGCGCCGTACGCCCGATTCCCGCCCGACCCCCTTCACACCCAGGCTACCGCCATGTCCGACCCCATCCTCATCGCCCAGCACGGCAAGGGGCAATGCCACTTGTTGCCGCGCCTGTCCAATCGCCACGGCCTCATCACCGGCGCGACCGGCACCGGCAAGACCGTGAGTCTGCAGGTGCTGGCCGAGGCGTTTTCGCGCATCGGCACGCCGGTGTTCATGGCCGATGTGAAGGGCGACCTGACCGGAATTTCACAAGCGGGCAGTCTGAGCCCCAAGCTGGCCGAACGCCTCAAGACCCTCGGCCTGCCCGAGCCGACTTTCGGCGCCTGCCCGGTGACGCTGTGGGACGTGTTCGGCGAGCAGGGCCATCCCATCCGCGCCACCATTTCCGACATGGGGCCGCTGCTGCTGGCGCGGTTGCTGCAACTCAACGAGACGCAGACCGGCGTGCTCAATCTGGTGTTCAAAATCGCCGACGACAACGGCCTGCTGCTGCTCGACATGAAAGACCTGCGCGCCATGCTGCAGGAGGTGGGCGACAACGCGGCGAGCTTCACAACCGAGTACGGCAATATCAGCGCGGCCAGCGTGGGGGCCATTCAGCGCGGCTTGCTGCAGCTTGAAACCCAGGGCGCCGACAAGTTCTTCGGCGAGCCCATGCTCAACATCGACGACCTGATGCAGACCGACGGCAATGGGCGCGGCATGGTCAACATCCTCGCCGCCGACAAGCTCTATCAGGCGCCGCGTCTGTATGCGACCTTTCTGCTGTGGCTGTTGTCCGAGTTGTTCGAGCGTCTGCCCGAAATTGGCGACCCCGATCAACCCAAGCTGGTGTTCTTTTTCGACGAGGCGCATCTGCTGTTCAACGATGCGCCCAAACCGCTGCTGGAAAAAATCGAGCAGGTCGTGCGGCTCATCCGCTCCAAGGGCGTGGGCGTGTTCTTCGTCACGCAGAACCCGTTGGACATTCCCGACACCGTGCTCGGCCAGCTGGGCAACCGCATTCAGCACGCGCTGCGCGCGTTTACCCCGCGTGACCAGAAGGCAGTGAAAACCGCGGCCGACACCATGCGTCCCAACCCGGGTCTGGACGTGGCCCAGGCCATCACCGAACTCGCGGTGGGCGAGGCGCTGGTGTCGCTGCTCGACGAAAAGGGTCGCCCTACACCGACCGAGCGGGTGTGGATGCTGGCGCCGGGCAGCCGTATCGGGCCGATCAGCCCCGAGGAACGCAAGGCGCTGATGCAGGGCTCGCTGGTGGCGGGGGTGTATGAAAAAACGGTAGACCGCGAATCGGCCTACGAACTGCTCAAAGGTCGGGTGCAAGCCGCGCCAGAAGCCACCGCGCCCGCGCCAACTGCCGGAGCGCCAACCGGTTCAGGCGGCGGTCTGCTCGATTCGCTGGGGCAGGGCCTGGGCGGTCTGGCCAGAGGTTCGGGCCGCAAGGATTCCATGCTCGAAACCCTGGCCAAGTCGGCTGCGCGCAGCATCGGCAGCACCGTGGGCCGAGAAATCATCCGCGGCGTGCTGGGCAGCCTGCTGGGGAGCAGTAAGCGCCGCTGAGCATGGAGTCATCAGCGGCGATCCCAATCGCCGCGGTCGTGGTCGCGATGACCCCAGCCGTGTCCGCGGTCATGCCGCCAATGATCGCGGTCCCAGCGGCGCACCGGAGCGCCGTAGTAGTAGGGCGGCGCGACTGCCACCGGGGTGTAAACCTGACCATAGCCGTAGTACACCGGGCGCGGCGGGGGCGGAGGTGGGGCGAAATAGACCGGCGGCATGGGCGGCGGCGGTGCATACACCACCGGCGGCGCCTGATACACCGGGTAAGCATTCGAAAAATTGGTCACCACCCCGGGAACGCCGACGTTGACCGACCAAAACACCCGGTCAGCATGCGCCGCCGGTGCGGCAATGAGTGCGGCGCTGCCCGCAAGGGCCAGAACGATGTGACGGAACATGATGGAAACCTCCTGAACATCTTGTGGTTGGTGCTTGAGTAACGAGAGCCATTCCGGCTTGCCGACAGCACGTGTGAAGTTTTTTCCCGCGCTTCAATCGGGGCAGATTTTTGGCTTTCAGCCCGGCGCAGGACAGGGCAACCTGTTTGCACTGCAACACAGCCGCGTCCTGCCTTTTCCAGACCTGTTCAAATAGCGGGGCTATGGAACCTGTTGACAAACCTTCGAACTTCCTGCGTCAGATTATCGAGCGCGATCTGGCGCAAGGCACTTATGCAAACCGGCGCTTTGCCGGTCATCCGGCCGACGCTGCTGAACATGCTGCGGGCCCGCTCGATCCGGCGCGCATCCGCACCCGCTTTCCGCCCGAGCCCAACGGCTATTTGCACATCGGCCACGCCAAGAGCATCTGCCTGAACTTCGGTCTGGCGCAGGATTTCGGCGGGGTCTGCCATTTGCGTTTCGACGACACCAATCCGGAAAAAGAAGACCAGGAATACGTCGATGCCATTCTCGATGCGGTGCATTGGCTGGGCTTCGACTGGAATGCGGGCGGTGTCTCGCATCTGTTCTATGCCAGCGACGACTTCGATTTCATGTACCGCTGCGCCTGCGCGCTGATCGAACACGGTCTGGCTTACGTGGATGAGCAAAGTGCCGACGACATGCGCCGCAACCGCGGCACGCTCACCGAGCCGGGTGTGGACAGCCCCTGGCGCAACCGTTCGCCCGAGGAAAACCTGCGGCGTTTCGAGGAAATGCGCGCGGGCCAGCACCCGGAGGGCAGCATGGTGTTGCGCGCAAAGATCGACATGGCCGCGCCTAATATCAATCTGCGCGATCCGGCGATTTACCGCATCCGCTTCGCGCACCATCACCGCACGGGCGACACCTGGTGCATCTACCCTATGTACACCTTCGCGCATCCGATCGAAGACGCGATGGAATGCATCAGCCACAGCCTGTGCACCCTGGAGTTCGAAGACCAACGGCCGTTCTACGACTGGCTGCTCGAACATCTCGTGCGGCTGGGCCTGGTCGCCAGCCCGCGGCCGCACCAGTACGAATTCGCCCGCTTGAATCTCACCTATGTGGTGACGAGCAAGCGCAAACTGGCGCAACTCGTGGCCGAGCGCCACGTGGACGGTTGGGACGATCCGCGCATGCCCACGCTGGTGGGCTTGCGCCGACGCGGCTACACGCCTGAGAGCCTGCGTCTGTTCACCGATCGCATCGGCGTGAGCAAGGCCGATTCTTGGATCGACTACAGCGTGCTCGAACAGGCTTTGCGCGACGATCTCGATGCGCGCGCCCCGCGTGCGATGGCCGTGCTCGATCCCCTCAAGCTCGAACTC